>JBAZKX010000118.1:0-6697 GCA_041650575.1 Desulfobaccales bacterium | reverse complement strand
AGGCACGATCCTCCTGGATGAAATTGGGGATATGCCCACCTCCATGCAGGTCAAGCTGCTCCGGGTCCTCCAGGATAAAACCCTGATGCGGGTGGGCGGCACCAACGAAATCCCCGTGGACATCCGGGTGCTGGCCGCCACCAACAAGGATCTGAAAGGGGAGGTGGAGCACGGCAACTTCCGCCGGGACCTCTACTACCGCATCAACGTGGTCACCCTGCACGTGCCCACCCTGGTGGAGCGCAAGGACGACATCCCCCTGTTATGCCGCCACTTTCTGGAAAAGCTCGCCGAGGTCCAGGGGAAAAAAATCGACAAGATCTCCGACAACGTCATGGAGGTCCTGTTCAACTACGAATTTCCGGGGAATATCCGGGAGCTGGAAAATATCATGGAACGGGCCGTCACCCTGTGCACCGGCGACAGCATTGAAATGCAGCATCTGCCCCTGGATTTTCAACTGCCCCACTTCCAGGTGCAGCGCCACCAGCGGCGGGAATTCCATACCCTGGAAGAAAACGAAAAAGAATACATCGCCTGGGTGGTCAAACAGGTGAACGGCAATAAGACCAAAGCCGCAGAAATCCTGGGGATCGACCGGGTCTCCCTCTGGCGCAAACTGAAACGCTACGAATTGAACGGCGAGAGTTAGAAGATTGGGGGAGGGGGCTAAGGGCTTTTTCGTAAGTGGCCCTTACCCTCTCCCCTAAGCCCCCACCCCTAATCCCTTTAAGTGTAGGAGCGGGTTTGAAACCCGCCCCCTGCTTTTTCTCAATGATCCCAAGGCCATGTAGGTGCGCCCTGCGCACCAAAAAGCAAGTGCGACCCACCGGGTCGCCCCTTTCCTCTCGTCCCAAGCTCCTGCTTATCCTTCTCGTTCCCAAGTTCCACTTGGGAACGCCCCTTTCCGCCCAAGCTCTGCTTGGGCACCTCTCTTAGTGGCCCAGGCTTTCCAGCCTGTGTTCCTTTAACCCCCTCTCCACCCGCTTTTGGCGGAGAGGGCTGGGGTGAGGGGGGCGTAGGGTCACCCGTACTCCTTTCGTTCCCATCAGACCGGGATCAAAGGTAACGTTATAATGATTGCTAAAATTGATAACCATATAGAATGTTTGTAATTTTTATTGAACTTGCATAGATATAGCAGTAAGCTTCAAGATCACCTCAACTAAACTTTAGATTTTTGACCCAGATTATCTTATGATAAGTCCATACGTTATGGTTCCGAGAAAAAGTAGTAGAATATGCGCCATCAAGGAAAAATAACCGATTGGAAGGATGGCCGAGGCTTTGGGTTCATCACCCCTAAAGGTGGTGGGGAGAAAGTCTTCGTTCACATCAAATCATTTGTAAACCGACAACGAAGGCCGGTCGGAAACGAAACCGTGACGTACGACCTCAAGACCGATGCCTATGGTCGAATACAGGCTGAGAGCGTCGCATTCTTCGGCGAGCGTGTGCCGCAGGCCACTACATTTGGGCCTATCAACGTTTCCCTCACATTGGCCATAGCCTTTCTCGTATTTGTTTCGGGGTCGGTCTTTACCGGTCAGTTGCCATTTGCTGTCCTTGCGTTCTATTTCGTTGCCAGCACTATAGCATTTGTCGGCTACGCTCTCGACAAGTCAGCCGCAAGAAACGATCAATGGCGAACTCGCGAGAGCACCTTGCACCTGTTCGCGTTGATCGGTGGCTGGCCAGGCGCTTTAGCCGCACAAAATTTGCTTCGTCACAAGACCAAGAAGCAGTCTTTTCAAATCGTGTTTTGGGTTACTGTCGTTCTTAATTGCGGCGCTCTAGGCTGGTTATTCTCGTCCAGGGGTGCCGAGGCGCTTCATTCCATTCTCGGTGTCTTCCGGGTATTTCAACCATTAAGCTAACTTACCACAAAGAAAACTTATCGAATTTCCTGAATAAATATTGATATGCCCTGAATAGAGAAATATGCCTTTTGTCGGGGTATCTTTCGCTCTCGTTCCCAAGTTCCACTTGGGAACGCCCCTTTCCGCCCAAGCTCTGCTTGGGCACCTTATCTGGTTTTTAGTGGCCCAGGCTTCCAGCCTGTGTTCCTTTAATCCCCTCTCCACCTGCTTACGGGGAGAGAGATGTCCAAACTGGAAACAGAAGACCTTTATGGGATTTCATGTCCATCTCTCTGGACCTCAGAGGCCAGGACGCTTTTCAGTCTGGCCGCGATAAGGCCCGCGGCATAGCGGGAACCGGTGTCGTTAAAATGCACCAGGTCATAGAGATACGTCTTGTCCGGAGGAATTTCCGTGGCCAGATCGATGACCAGGACCTGATTCCGCCGTCCCACCTGTCGGATGGTGGCGTTGAAGGAGTCATAAATCTCTTTGAAGTCCCTGTAATCGAGGCCAGAGTGCTCGCCGAAGCGAGTCACGTAGGTTTCCACCACTGGGTCCGGCCGGTCAGTGATGCGGTTGGCCTGGGTCATGAGTACCGGGATTATCCCGCGGATTTTGCAAATTTCGACAATGGTTTGCAGGTTCATGGCGAATTCCTGGTTGAGTTTGCCCTTATCGACCTGCAGTTTTTTCCCCCTGTAGGCGGCGAACTGATCTTGCTGACCCTGGAGCACCGTAAGGGTCAGATTCTTATAAGCTGCAGTGAGATTGGGGATAAATATCTCTTTGAGGTATAGGCTCACCGACTCCTTTTTATGCACCGTCTGAATGGGGGAACGCCAGGTATTTTTGTTCCAATAGGTGCCTTCGTAGAGCAGGGTGCTCAGGTCGTTGATATTCTCCATGAACACCACCACCCGGGGTTTGAGCGGGATCACCTTGTTCACCAGGATATCGATGCAATTCAGAGTATTAATGCCGGACATGCCGCCGTTATAAGAATTGATCTTCTTGCCAGTCTCTTGCTCCAGGATGCCACCGGCCACGAAAGGGAAGCGGTTTTCTTCGTCGACATACATGCACTCGGTGGTGGACCCTCCCAAAAAGGCGAGACTTAGGTCCGGTTGGGCATATTTCCGGGATGGCCTGATAAACCCGTCATTATCCACGTTCAATGGGTGTTTCTTAATAAAAACCTTGTCGGTGAAGGGCTGTTGATCTTGGGGGAAGGGAAGCATGAAACTGGTCAAAGGCCGGTATTCCGTCAGCTTGATATACCGAGGTTCCGTTTCCAGAAAGACACCGTGGCGGTGATTATGGAATTGCAGGATTTTTTCCGCGGCAAAGACGATGAGGAGAATGGCCATCCCGGTGACTAAGGCCAGGGTCTTCTTGGGGTTCTGTTGGAACCAATTTTCCCTTTTGGGTTGTGGCGTCTGGTTCATCAGTCAATTATTCCTCTTTCCATCCTATAAAATCCAGGGTAGCACTGCATGATAATGGTGAGCAAGGAGAAAGCTCTGGCACCTGCAGATACCACCACCTTTGAGAAGCGGATTTCCAGAATAGCAAGGTACTTGCGACAAAGAAAACTTATTGAATTTCTAGAATAAATATCGATATGCCCTGAATAGAGAAATTTACCTTTTGTGGGGGGAATTTTGGCCCTCGTTCCCAAGTTGCACTTGGGAACGCAACTTTTCGCCCCGGCTCTGCCTGGGCGCCTTGACGCCATGATGCCTCCGTTCCGCTACGGCCCGCCGCTATGCCGAAATGTGCTGCAAAAAAAGAGGCTTGCCGCCCCAACCTTCCCCGGTTTCAAGCGGCGCCGAGGCGAGACTGCTTGCGGCAAAAATTGGCGGGATGAAACGGCGAGGCTGCCAAATGTCTCATCCTCGCCACCTTAAATCATTTAATTTAACGATATACAGGGATTGGGGGAAGGGTTTGGGTGGGTAAGGGCCTTCTACAACCAAGCCGTCACCAAAATCTCATTGCCTGGTCACCACCAGGACCGGGCAGGGAGCGTGGCCGATGACCCGTTCGGTGACGCCGCCCATCAAAAGCCGGGCCAGGCCGGTGCGGCCGTGGGAGCCCATGACAATCAGCTTCATCCGCTGCTCCCTGGCAAAGTCGGTGATGGCCTGATAGGCATTACCTTTCAGAACCACCCCGTGCACCTTGAGATTCAGGGCCTCGCCCCGCCGCTGGACTTCGGCCACCTGATCCTGGCAACGGTTGAGCACCTCAGCGGTAATGCCCAGGGCCTCTCCCTGGGCCCGGATGGGCAGGTCCATCACTGTCACCACCGTCAACTCGCTGCCATAGTCCTGGGCTAGTTCTAGTGCCCGGGTTACCGCCGGTTCGCTCCCTGAAGAGCAGTCGCTGGCCACCAGAATCCGGTCCCAGCCGATGGTGGCCTCCAGGGGAATCACCAGGACGTCTCGGTTGGTGTAGCCGATGACCCGCCGGGTGACGCTCCCTAGGAGGGCCCGTTCGATGAAGGTGTGGCCTTTGACCCCCAAGACGATAAGGTCCCGATGGCCGGTATCGGCCTCGGCCACCAGACGTTCATGGGGTTCGCCCACCGCGCAGACCGGCCGGATCAAGGCCTCTTCGGCCTCGGCCATCTCCTGGGCCCGGGCCAGAGCGGTGTCACAGGGCTCCCGGAGTTTTTCCCGGACCCCCGAGACCCCCATAATCCTTAAGTCACCTTCATAAGACGGGGCCACCGTGACCACGGTGACCCAGTTCTTCGATACTTTAAAGGATTCCCGGAGGGCATGGAAGCTCGTTTCGGAGCCGTCCAGGCCCACCAGGAGGCGGTTATATTTTCCCATATTCGACAACGAGCTCGACTTTCTTGGCTGCGGCCTCAGCCCGCTTGGCCTTCCACATGGCGCCCAGGATGATGAGAGACCCGACGGCCAGGGCGATGCACATAATGATGAAGCTGGCGATGCTGAGGAAAGACAGGATGGGAGCACTCACGGAGATGAGCCCCAACTCCTTCAGATATTGCGGGATCGCCAGGCCTCGGCTTACGGCCACAATGATCATGATGGTGCCCATGACGATCTTGATCATGTGCTCTTTCACGTAAGTGGTGCCGATGGCGCCCAACTGCACCCCCAACAGGGAGCCGGCCAGGATGATCAGGGTAAGGCGGATATCCACCATCCCATGCATGGCCCATTTAATGGTCCCAAAAAATCCCATGACAAAGGCGATGACCAGCTCGGTGGCGGATGATACCAGGCCGCCTACACCCAGGCCGTAGATCATGCCGGGAACCCCGATGAACCCGCCCACCGCGATGGTAGCCGCCATCATGCCGGTGGCAAAGCCGATGGGGATGGTGAACCACAGGGAGATGCGCACGTTGGCGGTCTTAAAGTGCATCATGGGGGGCAGGTTAATGGATTGCAGCCACTTGGCGACAGCCGGAGCCTTATCTTCACCGCCGGACTTGGAAGTTTTCCAGGCATCATAGAAGACATAGCCGCCCACCACCACCAGGATAACCACGAAGGACACGCTGACATAGAGGTTGGAGCCGGACTGGCCCCACTTCTCCAGGATCCACTCCTGAATCTTGATGCCCACCTGCACCCCGGCCCCGGCCGAAGCCGCCAGGACCAGACCCAACTTGATATCCACCTGACCGTACTTCCAGCGCTTGTACGCCCCCACCATGGCCTTAGGGAATTTATGACACATATTGCTGGCCACTGCAACCGTCCCGGGCACGCCCAGGCTCATCATACCCGGGGTCAGCACAAAAGCGCCTCCGGAGCCGATAAAGCCGCTCACCAGGCCGCCGATGAAACCTACTACGAATAAAAAGGCTATGTTCATCATGTTCAAATCAATGAATTGAAGTCCGGTGGTGATGTCGTGCATGGTCTTTCCTCCTTTCAGGTCAGCCGATCAAAATAATTAGCTGTAAGCGCTTAGACATTCGCATGCAACTGCGGGCGGGGCCGCTTGGTCGGCGCCGGCCGCTTCGGGGCCACCCGGGGCTGCACCTTCTTGGTGGCTTCGACGCCCAGAAGCGACCAGAGGTTGGAAGCAAAGGCGCCGTGCACAAACGAAACCAGGAATACCGTGACGATGGGCAGCGCCGCGAAGACACCGCCCTTGGTGAAATACTTCATGACAGTCTCGGAGTTCGTAAACACTGCGGCATAGATGGCTGCGGTGCAGAGCCCCATACCCACGGTCTTGATGATCAACTTGCTCCTGCTCGTCGCTTCTTGTTCTTTAGCCATAACCATTTCTCCTTGATATCCTGAGATGCTGAAGACGGGGAGAGGAATCTCCCCCGTGATTTCCTCTTCCCTGATACCTGCATCGGTGATGACGAAGTCGATGCGTTTGACCTCATGGTTGAGATCCTTAATGGCCCCGGCCAGTCCCTCAAATTTCACCACGTGCTCGCTGACCACTCCCTGGCGCGCCAACTCGGGCTCGACCAGGGACCAGGCCGTCCGGGCCCGCTGGGTGAATTTGCCCCGGAGATGCTGGTTATAAGGGGAAAATAACTTGCCCGACTGGCTCAGGGCAGGGTTCACGTTCATGGCGATAATGTCATAACCCAGCCGCTGAGAGAGGTTGGCGGCATAATCGACCACGCCGGTGGAAAAGGCATAGTCCTTGCCCACCACCAGGATCTTCCGCCTGACTTCCGGCCGGTTGGCGGAGGAGGCCCCGGAGCCGGTGTCGCCCTGGCCGGTCCTGGGGGTGGAAGTGCCGTTGGCCGTCCCATCCGCCTGGTTCCCTTTGCCTTTTTTGTTCATGAAGTTCATCATGGTTTTGACCTTCCCCTCGGTTGC
>JBAZKX010000117.1:0-6713 GCA_041650575.1 Desulfobaccales bacterium | reverse complement strand
CGGTCTCAAAGACCTTTTCGGTGCCCACCTTGACGCCGTCCACCGCGTCCACCACTACCACCGCGCCGTCCGCCACATGGAGGGCGGCCCGGGTGTCCGCCAGGAAGTTGTCGTCCCCGGGGGTGTCGGCCAGATAAACGGTATGTTTTTTCCACTGATAATGGTGAAAGGCACTGGAGATGGTGATCTTGCGTTTAATTTCTTCAGGCTCGTAATCCAGGACCGAACTGCCGTCGTCCACTTTCCCCAGCCGGGAGGTGGCGCCCGCCCCAAAGAGGAGGGCTTCGGCCAGGGAGGTTTTGCCACAGCCCCCATGGCCGATTAGTGCAAGGTTGCGAATCTGCGTGGTTTTGCCGGACATCAAACTCTCCCTTCCCTCAAGGTTACCTCCCCGGCTCCGGAACCCCGGTCCGGGGCAACCTTTTAAAATTAACAGGTTTGTCCATAAATCTCAACCGCTTTTCCACTCTCTTTCCGAAGGCGGCCTCGGGCTCAAGAATATTCATAAAAAAACCGCCAAGACAGGGCATTAGTGGCGCCGGGAATTGACAGGGAAAACCCCAGTTGATATATTATTTCGTTGTCGGGACGTGGCGCAGACTGGTAGCGCACCTGAATGGGGTTCAGGGGGTCGGAGGTTCAAATCCTCTCGTCCCGACCATAATAAGGCGGTGATTACAAAAGGTTGGCAATCTGAGGGTTGCTGGCCTTTTTGCTTTTCGGAAGGATGTAGGCCAATTCTTTAACCGCAGGTCAAAACCTTGAGCAGGTGTTGTGAGTCCTTCAGGTGCTCGTAATTTTCACGGAGGTGGAGTCTCGGGGGAGGTTTTTTTGGGTATAAAAGCATCAAGGTGGGGCAATTTTGCCGATATCCTAAAATAATTTCTTGAACTGGTATAAAGATTGCTATATTAATAATAGGGAGAAAAAATCCGCTAGTGGTTTCCTGCCTATGGTTCTTTGCTCCCCGGCTTAACCCTGTTCAGTTCTGATGCAGAAGCGGCGCCCCCTCTTCACGTTGGAGGGTTTTCATTAAGGAGAAGGTCATGCGTGCGCTCGCCTCCATGGAAAATCCCAGGAGCCAGAATCTCAGTCCCGCCCTGAAGTTCCTGAATCTTACCCCTAACGACATTCTGGATCATTTCCCCGAAGGGGTTTTTCTGATCAACACCCGCTGGCAAATCGGCTACTTCAACCACATGGCCGAGGAAATCACCGGTTTCAAGCGCGAAGAGGTGATGGGCAAGTTCTGTTGGGACATCTTTCGGGCCGACATGTGCCAGAAAGACTGCCCCATGCGCGTTTCCATGAGCAGCGGCGAAGTCGTGGTGGACCGGGAGGTGGAAATCACCACCAAAGGCGGGCAGAAGATGCTGATCCTGGTCAATACGTCCCAGCTTAAGAAGCCGGGCAACGTGGTGCTGGGGGGAGTGGAGACCTTTCACTATCTAACCTGTCCGGAACTGGAAGCGGAGAAGCTCGAGAGCCAGCCTTTTGCCAATATCGTGGGGGTGAGCCCCCGGATGCAGGAGATTATCCACAGCTTACCGGTCATCGCGGCCTCCGACTCCAATGTGCTGATCCTGGGCGAATCGGGCACCGGCAAGGAACTGGTGGCCCGGGCCGTCCACCAACACAGTCTCCGGCGCAAAGGCCCGTTTTTAGCGGTGAATTGTTCTGCCATTCCGGAGGGCTTGCTGGAATCCGAGCTGTTCGGGCATGAACGGGGAGCCTTTACAGGCGCGGTAAACAGCAAGCCGGGCCGGTTTGAGCTGGCCAAGGGCGGTACCCTGTTTTTGGATGAGATCGGCGATCTCAAACCCGAACTTCAGGTGAAACTGTTGCGGGTTTTGGAAGAAAAGAATTTTATGAGGGTGGGCGGCACCCGGAGAATCCCTTTGGAAGCCAGGATCATCACGGCCACCAATGTGGACCTGCAAGAAGCCATGCGCCAGGGCAGGTTTCGGGACGATCTCTATTACCGCCTGTTCACCGTACCCATTCACCTCCCGCCCCTCCGGGAAAAACGGGAGGACATCCCCATCCTGGTGAAATTCATCCTGGAACAGCTCAACCGCAAGTTCAACAAAAGGGTGCGGGGGGTGGACCCCAAAGTGATGAAGATCCTCTGCCGTCATGCCTGGCCCGGTAATATCCGGGAACTGCAGCACGTCCTGGAATACTGCTTCGTCTTCGCCAAAGGCCCCCTCATCACCGAACGCCACCTGCCCCGCCTGGAATCAGCCTGGGGCGGCCGGGAACTGGAGCTTCCCCTGACCGATAAGTCCGTGAGCCCCTTGCAGGCCCTGGAGAAAAAGACCATTCTCATGGCCCTGGAGATGACTCATGGCAGTAAGCAGGACGCGGCCCGGATGCTGAAGATCAGCCGCAGCAAGTTGTGGCGCAAGATGCGGCTTTACCATCTCCGGGATACGGACTTCAATAAATAACACGCGTGCTAATTATGCGACAATTTTATTAAGTAGATAATTATCTGGAAATTAAGGATAAATTGCCCTCCATAATTTAGTGTTGCAATTCTGCAACATTTCTCTACCTGCCAGGGACCTTCTAGAAAATATTTTATCCAGGACAAAACCGAGTCATCATCGCCTTTTGCTGAATACGAAACGGCCTTTTAATTACGCGACATTTGCTTTTTTTAGTTAACTTATTAATTTTACTAATATTTTCAAATAATCCCCCAAAAAGCGTTTTATTTTCGCTCGAAATTGCCCCGCAAAATCCCCTCGATTTCGGGTTCTCAACCTATAAATCCCCTAATATCAATAAGATAACCAATCTGGCCCCTTCTTTGCTCTGTTAACTGCCGAGGGAAAACGACAGACAAAGGAGGAAAGGTCTATGAGCGTGTCTTTTGAAGCCCTGGAAAACATTTTAAAGCGCTATCCCCCCAGTTCGGAACACCTCGTCAGCGCCCTCCAGGAAGTGCAGGCCAAGTTCAACTATATCCCCGCCGATGCCATGACCGCGGTATGCAACCATTTGGGAGTGCCCATATCCCGCGGGTGGGCGGTGGCTACTTTCTACAAGTCCTTCAGCCTTGAGCCCAAGGGAGTCCACGAAATTAAGGTCTGCCTGGGAACCGCCTGCCACCTGAAAGGCGGGGCTCGGCTGGTGGAAAGCCTGGAACGGGAACTGAAAGTGGAGCGGGGCCACACCACCAAGGATCTGAATTTTAGTTTGGATACGGTCAATTGTGTGGGAGCCTGCGCTCTGGCCCCGGTTGTGGTGGTAGACGAAGGATATCAAGCCAATACCAATTCCCGAAGGCTCAAAAAATACCTGAAACAGGTGACTAACGAGTAAAACCGGCAAAGGGGTGAGGTCATGGTACAAGTCAGCACAGCCTTAAAATTGAATGACTTTCGGCTAACATCTCCGGCGGCCCTGGAGGCCTATCGGGAAAGCATCTTGGCCGAACGGGATCCCAACCGGCCCATTATCATTGTCTGCCACGGCACCGGGTGTCGGGCCAATAACAGCCCCAAGGTCGCCGAAGCCCTACGCCGGGCTGTTGCCGCGGCCGGGATCGATGCTCAGATTATCCCCGAGATCAAGGCCACCGGCTGTCACGGCTTTTGCTCCCGGGGACCCTTAGTGATTTTCCACCCCGCCGGCTTGTTCTACCAAAAAGTGCAACCGGAGGATGTGGAGGAAATCGTCCAGAAAACTCTGCTGGAGGGTAATCCGGTGGAGCGCCTTCTCTACGCCGACCCGGGGACCGGAGAGCATATCAGTCACGATAGAGACATCCCTTTTTACAAATATCAACAGCGACAGGTGCTGAGAAACATCGGGAAAATCGACCCGGTTGACCTCAAGGATACCATTGCCGTGGGAGGTTACCAGTCCTTGGCCAAGGTCCTGACCAGCATGACCCCGGATGAAGTCATAGGCGCGGTGGAAGCCTCGGGGTTGCGCGGTCGAGGGGGCGGCGGGTTTCTCACCGGGCGGAAATGGCGTCTCACCGCAGCTCATGGTCGAGAGACCCCGGGACCCGTTTATGTCGTGGCCAATGGCGACGAAGGAGATCCGGGAGCCTTTATGGACCGGACTCTGATGGAGGGTGACCCCCATGCGGTCCTGGAAGGCATGATCATCGGCGCCTATGCCATCGGTTCGAGCGAGGGATACATTTATGTGCGGGCCGAGTATCCCCTGGCGGTCAAGACTCTACAGCAGGCCATCATCTCAGCAAGAGAAACCGGCCTCCTGGGGGAGAACATCCTGGGCACCGGCTTTTCTTTCGACGTCAAGCTCAACCTGGGGGGCGGCGCCTTCGTCTGCGGTGAGTCCACCGCCCTCATGGCGTCCATTGAAGGAAAACCCGGCGAACCGCGGGCCAAATATATCCACACCGTGGAAAAAGGACTCTGGGGCCGACCCTCCAACTTGAACAACGTGGAAACCTGGGCCAACGTGCCGCTGATCATCGATAAGGGTGCTGATTGGTATCGGGATATCGGCACCGAAGGCAGCAAGGGCACCAAGATCTTCTCCCTGGTGGGCCAGGTAAAGAATGTGGGGCTGGTGGAAGTCCCCATGGGGGTCACCATCAAGGACCTGGTTATGCAGATCGGCGGCGGGGTGCCGGAGGGCCGGGAATTCAAGGCCATCCAAATCGGCGGCCCGTCAGGAGGCTGCATTCCCAAGGAACACTGGGACTTGCCCATCGACTTCGATTCCCTCAGTAAGGCCGGCGCCATGATGGGCTCCGGCGGCATGATCGTCATGGATAACACCACCTGCATGGTGGATGTGGCCAAGTATTTCCTGGAGTTTCTCATTGACGAATCATGCGGCAAATGCATCCCCTGCCGCCTGGGTCTCAAGCGCATGCAAGAGCTCTTGGAAGAATTTTCCGCCGGTAAGGGTTCCTTGGCAGATTTGGAGGAACTGGGTTCTCTCTCCCTGGCGGTCAAGGACGGTTCCCTCTGCGCCTTGGGAGGCTCGGCGCCCAACCCGGTGCTTGCCACCCTACGTTATTTCCGGGAAGAATACGAAGCTCACATCCTCCACCAGAAGTGTCCGGCCGCAGTCTGCAAGAAGCTAATCACTTACGCCATTAACCCGGAGTTGTGCAACGGCTGCACCGCCTGCGCCCGGGAATGCCCCCAGGGGGCCATCACCGGGACCAAGAAGAAGCCCCACACGCTCGACGCTTCCCTGTGCATCAAGTGCGGCGCTTGTTTTGAGGTCTGTAAGTTCG
Organism: Desulfobaccales bacterium; assembly: GCA_041650575.1. Lineage (GTDB taxonomy): Bacteria > Desulfobacterota > Desulfobaccia > Desulfobaccales > 0-14-0-80-60-11 > 0-14-0-80-60-11. The sequence continues at coordinate 1,480 of JBAZKX010000117.1, read as the reverse complement.
GAGCGGTATCGGTCGCCTGAAAGGAGGGGCCATGATTACCTTTAACATCAACGGCAAAGAAGTTCAGGGACAAGCTGGCTGGACCATTCTGGATGTGGCCAGGTGGCACGGCATTGACATACCCACACTCTGCCACCACGAGGCCCTGGAGCCTTATGGGGCCTGCCGCCTGTGCGTCGTGGAGGTGGACGAAGGCAAGCGTTCCCGGGTGGTGATCTCCTGCATGTATCCCATCCAAGCGGGAATCAAAGTCCAAACGGACTCGCCCCGGGTCGCCAACGTGCGCCGCTGGATCGTCCAACTGCTGCTGGATGAGAGTCCGGACGCCCCCAAAATCCAGGAGTTGGCCAAGACCTTGGGGGTAACCCCCTCGCGCTTCAAGAAAGAGGGGGTGGATTTCGCCTGCCACCTCTGTGGCCTGTGCGTCAGGACCTGCCAGGAAGTGGCAGGGGTGCAGGCCCTCACTTTCGGCAACCGGGGGCTACGCAAGGAGATCGCCACGCCATATCACCGAAGGAGTGCCGATTGCATAAGATGTGGAACCTGCCTGTATGTCTGCCCGACCGGCGCTATGGAACACCTGTTCCCACAGTTAAGCGCACCTTAAGGCGCAGGCATTAAACGGAGACGACCATGAAAAGCGAAAATAAAACCGGGATCTTCCTGTGCGAATGCGGAGGCAAGATCAGCAACCACATCGACCTGGCCAAGGTTTCCGATCTGCTCCAGTATGAGCCCTGGGCGCACCTGGGAGTCTATCCCTACCCCTGTCTGGCTCCGGGGCTGGAAGCCATGCGGCAGGAAGTCCAGGCCAAGGGCTTGGACCGCATCCTGGTGGGAGGCTGCTCTTCCCGGGTGATGAAAAAGAGGTTTACCAAAGCTCTGGAGCAGGTGGGCCTAGAGAACCACCAAGTGGAGCTGATCAACCTGAAAGACCACGTGGCCGCGGTGCACGATGCCGCCCCTCAGGAGTTGGCCCGCAAAGCCGCGGCCCTGCTCGCCGGCGGCCTGGCCAGTCTCCGGCTCCTGGAGCCTTATAACCCCGTGTCGTTGACTTTCGAAGGACCGGCCCTCATTTTGGGGGGCGGCGTCTCCGGCTTCGTGGCGGCCCGGGAACTGGCCCGCCATGGCATGGAAAGCGTTTTGTTTTCCAAAACGCAAACTCCTGAACGGGTTTTGGATGAGCTGCACTGGACCTTCCCCGGCTGCCGGATCTTCTGTGGCGAACTGGGAGAACTCCTCCGGGAGGTGTTCACCAGTCCCCTGGTCCAGGTGATGCCGGATCAGCCCATAGAGTACATCATCGGCGGCGTGGGCGACTACCGCGTGGGGCTCAAGCAGCCGGACGGCAGCGTGACCGAAGTGGCCGGCGCGGCTATCATCACTGCCCTGGACCGGGAGTTCGGCCCGGGAAATATTGACTATATCGGAGGCGGCGAACGGGTCTGCGACCTGCTGGATTTTGAAGAAAAACTCGGCG
>JBAZKX010000116.1:0-6721 GCA_041650575.1 Desulfobaccales bacterium | reverse complement strand
GCCGGCAACCTTGAAAGCCTGAGCGGCTTTCAGGGCGATGCCAACTATACCTTTGTTCGGGGTGACATAGCCGACCGGGACCTGGTGCTGGACCTCTTTGCCCGGTATCCCATCACCCGGGTGGTGCACTTTGCGGCCGAATCTCACGTGGACCGGTCCATCCTGGACCCGGGGGTCTTTGTGCGCACTAACGTGGTCGGGACCCACACCTTGTTGGAAGCCGCCCGCCAGGCCTGGAAAGACCCGGCCGCGGCTTCCTCCTGCCGCTTCCTGCACGTCAGCACCGATGAAGTCTACGGTTCCCTGGGGCCCGACGATGCGCCGGTCACCGAGGCCGCGCCCTATGCCCCCCGCAGCCCCTATGCCGCGTCCAAGGCCGGGGCCGACTTCCTCGCCCGGGCCTATTTCCATACCTATGGGTTGCCGGTCCTCATTACCAATTGCACCAACAATTACGGGCCTTATCAGTTCCCGGAAAAGCTGATTCCCTTCTGCCTCTGCCAGGCCCTGGAGGGCAAGCCCATTCCCATCTACGGCCGGGGCACCAACGTGCGGGACTGGCTTTTTGTGGAGGATCATTGCCGGGCCCTGGACCTGGTCTTGGAGCAGGGGAGGGTGGGGGAGACCTATAATATCGGCGGCAAGAGCGAGATGGCCAACCTGGACCTGGTGCGCCTCCTCCTCGGCCTGCTTGAAGAGATGCAGCCTGCTTTGGGCGACCTTACCCGGCTGATTACCTTGGTGCCGGACCGGCCCGGCCACGACTGGCGGTATGCCCTGAACCTCGATAAAATTGAGGCTCAGCTCGGATGGCGTCCCCAGGTGACCCTGGCCGAGGGGCTGAAGCGGACCATCGCCTGGTATCTGTCCCGCCAGGATTGGCTGGACCGGGTGCGCTCCCAGGTTTACCGCGACTTCCTGCACCAACAGTATGGCGCCCGGGTGGCGGGAGAAGGAGGGAGCTCAGTGGGACCGAAGCCGTGAAAAATTATTTGTTGCGGACGTCAGCCTGAAAAGCCAGTTGAAGATTTACAGATTATTAAGGGAACGCTCCTGGAGAACGATAAGATAATCAAGTTATTCGGGGAAACAGCCGAACAAGACCGTGAGTTCTTGATGCCGGCCCCCCCGGTTCAGTGACGCCGGCCAAAGGTTAGACATGAAAAAGCAGCCGCTCATCTTGATAGTGGATGATGAACCGACCATTCTCGAGTTGGTCAAAGATATTCTGCGTCCCTCCGGTTACCTGGTGAACACCGCGTCCAACGGCAAGGAAGCCCTGGCTGCCATCGACGCCCATCCTTATGATCTGGTGATCACCGACATGATTATGCCTCAGATGGGGGGCATGGAATTAGTCCAATACCTGCGCCTCAATCACCCCGAGACCCTGGTCATCGTCTTCACCGGGTTCGCCAGCTATCAGGATGCCGTGGATGCCGTGAAGCTCGGGGCCTTCGACTACCTTTCCAAGCCCCTGCAGCCGGAGATCCTGCGCCACGCCATCGAACGGGCCCTGGATTACCAGCGCCTGTGCCGCTCCCAGCGCGATCTCGAGACGGTCTTTCAGGGCGCCGAGGCTCTCGGGTGGCAGGCCCTGGACCTGGTCTCCACCACCCCCGAGGCCGCCATTCTGGCCGACTTGCGCGAGCGGGCCTGGACCCAAAAAGACCTCAAAGAGGTAGGGCGCGCTTTTTTGGAGTCGGCCCGGGAATTGTTGCAGGTGACCAACAGTTCCATCTTCCTTTATGACGCGGTGCGGGGCCAATTTTCCGGCCTGGCGGCCCTGGGTCCCGACTCTGAAGCCAAGACCGGCGCCATGATCACTGCTGAAGGGGTCATGGGCTATGTCGCCACTCACCGGCGCCCCCTCTTGGTCCCCGATCTCAGCCGGGATTCCCAATTAGCCCTCATGCCCCGGCGCTCCTCGTACCAGACCAACAGTTTTATGGTCATTCCCCTCACGGGCTATAAGTTTTGGGGCGTGATCAACCTGGCCGACCGCCTGGATAAAAAACCCTTCGGCCCCCGGGATCTCTTCCTCGGATGGCTGATGGGCCGGCTCCTGATCGAGATCCTGGAAGCCCGGGAAGCCCCCGAAGAGGTGTCGATCCCCTCATTGACCACCTGGATCACCAAGGAGATCCCGGTGGGCATGGCCATCCTGGATCAGGCCGCCCTGGTGGTCCAGGCCAACCCGGCCCTCGAACGTATGGTGGGATTGCCCAAGGGCGACCTGGTGGGGCGGGACATCTTTGCCTGCCTGGGTTTTGCTCCGGCTGACCGGGATATTTTGGCCCAGGCCTGTGGGCAAGTCCTGGCCAGCCAGGAGCCCCGGGAATTCTTTTCCCTGAAATCCACCGGCAAGGATAATGTCGCGCGGTACCTGGGGGTCAAAATATTCTCGGTGCCGGATGAGCGCAGCTGCCCCCGGGGCCTGGTCCTGGTGGAAGATGTCACCGAAGCCGAGCAGCTCAAGCAGCGCCTGGAACTTTACGAGCACCTGGCCATTATGGGCAAGCTCACCCTCTGTGTGGCCCATGAGCTGAACAACCCCCTGGACGGCATCCGGCGCTACCTGTCCCTGGCCCTCTTGAAGAAAGACGATCCCGAGAGTGTGACCCGCTACCTCACCGAGGCCCAGAAAGGGCTCAATAAGATGTCTTTGAGCATCAAATCGCTGATGTTCTCGTCCAATCCCTTTAAGGCGCCGCCCCGGGCCAGCGACACCCTGCAAAATCTCCTCCAGGACGCCATCAAGATCATGATGTTTCAGGCCAGCGATCAGCGGGTCCAGATCGTTTCCAACACCCCCCCTGAGTTCGAAAAGATCGTTTCCGAGGCCGACCTCTATTACGTCTTCATCAATATCATCAAGAACGCCCTCCAGGCCATGCCCCAGGGAGGCCGCCTGGAGGTGGCCGCCTCCAGAAGTGATAAGCAATTGGAGATTTCCTTTCAGGACACCGGATCCGGCCTGTCGCCCGAGGAGTTGGAGCACATCTTTCAGCCCTTTTATTCTACCAAAGAGGCGACCCAGGGATTGGGATTGGGGTTGCCCATTTGCCAAAAAATCCTCGAGCGCTACGATGGCCGCTTAAAAGTGGAAAGCCAGTCGGGGCGAGGCACCAAAATCCGGGTTATCCTGCCGTACGCTGATTCGGGAGTTTTGCATGCCAAGTAAAGACCTCTTGATCGTGGATGACGATTCCCTGGTCTGCGAGTCTCTCAAAGAGATGCTCTTGATAGAAGGCTTCACCGTGGATGCGGTGCTGAGCGGCAAGGCCGCCCTGGACAACATCGGGGACGTGAAATACTCGCTTATCCTCTCCGATATCCAGATGCCGGGGCTCGATGGCTTCGAACTGCTCAAGGAGCTCAAAGGGCGGGCGCCCGACACCCTGGTCATCTTTATCACCGGACACGGCCACATCGCCGGCGCGGTCGAGGCTATTAAACTGGGAGCCTACGACTACATCACCAAACCCATAGACGATCTGCGTCTCAAGCTCACCATCCGCCACGCTCTCGAGCAGAAAAAGCTCCAGGCGTCCTACAACACCCTGAAACAGCGCCTCAAGCCCTGGGCCCTGGATGAGACCCTGGTCTTCGGTGACCGCAAGATGGACCGGCTCCTGGAAATGGTCCACACCATTGCCGACACCATGGCCACGGTCCTGATCACCGGAGAATCAGGCACCGGCAAGTCCATGCTGGCCCGCTATATCCACGACCACTCCCACCGCCGGGAAGGCCCCTTCGTCAAGATCAGTTGCGGTTCCCTTTCCGAAACCCTGCTGGAAAGCGAGCTTTTCGGCCATGTGCGGGGCTCCTTTACCGGGGCCATCCGGGACAAGAAGGGGAAATTCGAGGAGGCCAACGGGGGCACCATCTTCCTGGACGACATTAACTCCGCCTCCGCCAATCTCCAGGTTAAGCTCCTGCGCGTCCTCCAGGAAAAGGTCATCGAACGGGTCGGCGGCAACGTCCCCTATCAGACGGATGTGCGGATCATTACCGCCACCAATACTTCTCTCCAAGAGGAAGTGGCCAAACAGAACTTCCGGGAAGACCTGTATTACCGCATCAATGTGGTCTCGTTCACCATACCGCCCTTGCGGGATCGTTTAAGCGACATCGAACCCCTGGCCCTTCACTTTATTAAGCATTTCAATCAGATTCACCATAAGGAGATCAAGGGCATCTCCAAGAGCGCCCTGCAAATCTGTCTCCAATACCCGTGGCCGGGGAATGTCCGGGAGTTGGAGAATGTCATCGAACGGGCGGTCATTTTGAGCCCCGGGGAGTTTATCGTCCCCGAATCCTTGCCCGCCAATATCCGGGAAAGCAAGCCGGCCACCTCTCAGGAAGCCCTCAAGCACCTCAAGCTGGAGGAGGCCCTGGCCATGGCCGAGAGGGAGATCCTCCTCAACACCCTGGAATCCTTTAGCTGGAACCGCCAGATCAGCGCCCGCAGCCTGGGGATCAGCCGCACCACCCTGTTCAACAAGATGCGCCGCTTCCAACTGGTCGATCCCCGGCGTCCGGGGCCGGAGCGCTCTACCGAGCCTGCCTCTTCCTAGTCTCGCCGGCGTCTCGCCCGGCCAGGCCCCTGTCGGGCGCGCCCGCGCTTATCCTTCTCCTTTCTTCCCGGCGTTTTTTTTCATATATTAGCGGTGAGGGCGCGTTCCGCCGCGCCCCGGCACCGCCACGTCAGCGAGGGACCTCCATGGATTATGACCGTGACACGTTGGTTGCCTGGGACCGGGAGCATGTCTGGCATCCCTTCACCCAGATGCAGGGCTTCCGGGAAGAAGACCCCCTGATCATCACCCGGGGGGAAGGGGTTTACCTCTATGACCTCCAGGGCCGCCGTTACCTGGACGGCGTCTCTTCCCTCTGGGCCAACCTCCATGGGCACCGGCGCCCCGAACTGGATCAGGCCCTGGTGGCGCAGCTGGAGCAATTGGCCCACAGCACCCTCCTGGGCATCGCCCATCCTGCCGCCATCCGCCTGGCCCGCCGCCTGGTGGAGCTCGCCCCCCCCGGCCTCAACAAAGTCTTCTTTTCGGACAACGGCTCCACCGCGGTGGAGGTGGCCCTGAAGGTGGCCTTCCAATTCTGGCGCAACCGGGGGCGGCCGGAGAAACAGCGCTTCCTGAAGCTCGGCAACGCCTACCACGGCGACACCCTGGGCGCGGTGTCCGTGGGCGGCATCCCCTTATTTCACGAGATTTACCGGCCGTTGCTCTTCGACACCCTGGAGGCCCCGTCCCCTTACTGCTACCGGTGCCTCCACCGGGACGATTGCCGGGAGCAATGCCTCACCGTCCTGGAGGAGACGGTGGCCGGCCACCATCGGGAGCTGGCCGCGCTGATCCTGGAGCCGGTGATGCAGGGCGCCGCGGGCATGATCCCCCAACCGGCGGGTTATCTGGCCAGGGTCCGGGAGATCACCCGGCGCTATGACGTGCTTCTCATTGCCGACGAAGTGGCCGTGGGGTTCGGGCGCACCGGCAGGATGTTCGCCTGCGAACACGAAGGGGTGAGCCCCGATCTCCTCTGCCTGGCCAAGGGCATCACCGGGGGCTATCTGCCCCTGGCCGCCACCCTGGCCACCGACGAGATTTACGGGGCCTTCCTGGGAAAATTTGAGGAATTCAAGACCTTCTTCCATGGCCACACCTACACCGGCAATCCCTTGGGGGCCGCGGTGGGCCTGGCCAGCCTGGATATCTTCGCCCGGGACCGGGTGCTTCAGGGGCTGCCGGCCAAGATCGAACTGTTGACGGCGCGCCTGGCCGAAATGGCCGCCCACCCCCATGTGGGCGACATTCGGCAGCGGGGCCTGATGGTGGGGATTGAGCTGGTGGCCGATAAGACCAGCCGGGAACCCTTCCCCCTGGAACGGCGCACCGGCCACCGGGTGATCCAGGCGGCCCGGCAGTTGGGGGCGATCCTGCGCCCCCTGGGAGATGTCATCGTGCTCCTGCCGCCCCTCTGCATCACCCCGGAAGAACTGAGCGCCCTGTGCGGCCTCACCTCTGAGGCCATCCAGCGAGGCACTGCTCAGTAGGGAGGACTTCCGGGCCCGCCGCCAGGCCGGAACGTCAGCCTCGAACCTTGAACTTTTCGTGAGGGATATTGCTATCCGGCCGCAGAGCCGTCGAGTGTCTGGCGCACCATTTCCACCAAAGCCGCCGGGGTGAACGGCTTTTGGATAATCGCCGTAGGCCCGGCCGCTACCTCCTGGCCCGCCTGGGAGGGCTCCGTATACCCGGACATATACAGCACCTTCAGGTCCGGGTCTCGCGGGCCTAAATGTTCGGCCAATTCCCGGCCGCTCATCCGGGGCATGACCACGTCCGTCAGCAGTAAATGGATCGGTTTGCGCCGCCGCTCATGGACCAGCATGGCCTCCTGGCCGTTCTTGGCCGTCAGCACCCGGTAGCCGTACATCCTCAAGGCATCACTGATGAGCCTACGCAGCATAGCTTCATCTTCCACCAGCAGGATGGTCTCCGAGCCCTTAAGCTCCGACAGAGGTTTGGGCGCCGCCTTGACCGTCGCCGCTGCGTCCGCCAACCGGGGCAGATAGACCCTGAAGGTGGTTCCGGACCCCGGGCCGCTGGAGACCTGGATATAGCCGCCGCTCTGCTTCACAATCCCATACACCGTAGAGAGCCCCAGCCCGGTGCCCTTGCCCACTTCTTTGGTGGTA
>JBAZKX010000115.1:0-6787 GCA_041650575.1 Desulfobaccales bacterium | reverse complement strand
CCTTTCAGTTCAGGTTTTCCCGGCCTACGGCCAAATCCTCATTTGACAAGTCGCGGGCTTTGGGATAATAATTTCATGGAATTATCGCCCTCTTAGCCCTAAGGAGATCCGCATGGCCATTGAAGAATTCCCCCGGATGAAACGTCTGCCTCCCTATGTCTTTGCCACGGTCAACGCCTTGAAGATGATGGCCCGGCGCCGGGGGGAGGATATCATCGATCTGGGGATGGGCAATCCCGACCTGCCCACACCGCAGCACATTGTGGACAAGCTCACCGAAGCCGCGGGCAAGGCCGCCAACCACCGTTACTCCGCCTCCCGGGGGATTACCAAGCTGCGGGTGGCCATTTCCGACTGGTACAAACGCCGGTTCGACGTCGATATCGACCCGGAGACCGAGGCCATTGCCACCATCGGCGCCAAGGAAGGTCTGTCCCACCTGATTTTGGCTACGGTGGAACCCGGGGACGTGGTCCTGGTGCCCAACCCCACCTACCCCATCCATTCCGCCTCCGTGGTCATTTCCGGCGGCCAACTGGTGAGCATCCCTCTAAGCCCCGACCGGGATTTTTTTGAGGACCTGGGCAACATCACTGAACTGATCCGGCCCCGGCCGACGATGCTCATCATTTCGTTCCCCCACAACCCCACCACCCGGTGCGTGGATCTGGATTTTTTCAAGCGCATCGTGGAGTATGCCCAGAAGTACAACGTGTACATCATCCACGACTTCGCCTACGCCGACCTGGTCTTCGACGATTACAAGGCGCCCAGCTTCCTCCAGGTGCCCGGGGCCAAAGAGGTGGGGGTGGAGCTGTTCTCGCTATCCAAGAGCTACAACATGCCCGGCTGGCGGATGGGGTTCGTGTGCGGCAACCAGCGCCTGGTGCACGCCCTGACCCGCATCAAGAGCTACTTGGACTACGGGGTCTTCCAACCCATCCAGATCGCCTCCATCATCGCCCTGAACGGCCCTTACGACTGCGTGGAGCAGACCGTGGCCGTCTATAAGGAGCGCCGGGATGCCCTCTGCCGGGGCCTGCACAACATCGGCTGGCGGGTGGAGCCGCCCAAGGGCACCATGTTCGTCTGGGGCCGCATCCCCAAAAAGTTCCGGCACCTGGGTTCGGTGGAGTTCTCCATGATGTGCATCCGGGAGGCCAAGGTGGCCGTGGCCCCGGGCCTGGGCTTCGGCGAGTGGGGCGACGAATACGTGCGCTTCGCCCTGGTAGAAAACGTCCACCGCACCAACCAGGCCATCCGGGGCCTGCGCCAGGCGCTGCGCAAGAGCCACGAGGAATTAGGGGTGGCCCCGCCGCCGGAGAAGTGATACCCCTCTGGTTCCCAAGTTGCCCTTGGGAACCAGAGATGTAGCCGCAGGCTTTAGCCTGCGAGTGGCGCAGGCTGGAAAGCCTGTGCCCTTAAAGACCTCCTTTTGGGGTCCCATGATCTCTGCGGAAATGCGCCCAGAATACCGACGTGAAGACCTTGGCGCCGGTGTTCGGGGAAAGTATTTTGAGAGGCAAATGAAATCCATCCAGATCGGTCTAATCGGCTTGGGCACCGTAGGCACTGGCGTGGTGCGCCTCCTTACGGAAGAGCGGGAGCTGCTGGCCCGGCGCCTGGGAACCCACCTGGTCCTGAAGAAGGCAGCGGACCTGGACCCGGCGCGGCGGCAGGCCGCGGGGCTGGCGCCGGAGCAGCTTACCTCGCAAGCCACAGACATCCTGGACGATCCGGAGATCGATATCGTGGTGGAGCTCATCGGCGGCTGCGGCGCCGCCAAAGACTACGTTTTGAGCGCCATCGACCGGGGCAAGCACGTGGTCACCGCCAACAAGGCCCTGCTCGCCCACCACGGCAACGACCTGTTGGCCGCGGCCGCGGCCGCCGGCGTCGAGATCGCGTTCGAAGCCTCAGTGTGTGGGGGCATCCCCATCATCCTGGCCCTGCGCCAGGGATTGGCGGCCAATCGGATTCAGGAGCTGTTCGGCATCCTAAACGGCACCGCCAATTATATCCTTACCCAGATGACCCAAAGCGGCGCTTCTTACGGCCAGGCCCTCGCCGAGGCCCAGGCCCGCGGCTATGCTGAAGCCGATCCCACCCTGGACGTGGAGGGCATCGACACCGCCCACAAGCTGGCCATCCTTATGAGCCTGGCCTACGGGTCCCGCCTCGATCTTGATTCTATCGCGGTGGAAGGGATCAGCCGGCTGGACCCCCTGGACCTGCAATTCGCCGGAGAATTCGGCTACTGTATGAAGCTCCTGGCCATTACCCGGGACGACGGCCATCGGGTAGAGGCCCGGGTCCACCCCACCCTGGTGCCCCGGGATCACATGCTGGCCAACGTCAGCGGCGCCATGAACGCGGTGTACCTCACCGGCAATGCCGTGGGGCCCATCCTCCTCTACGGCCAGGGAGCCGGGATGATGCCCACCGCCAGCGCCGTCGTCAGCGACCTCATGGACCTGGCCCGCAATCTCATCTGCGCGGTCCCCGGCCGGGTGCCGGCCCTGGGGTGGGAATCAGCCCTGAACACCCACCGGCTCATCAAGCCCATCAACGACTTGGTGACCAACTACTATCTGCGGTTTTCGGCCCTGGACCGTCCCGGGGTCCTGTCCCAGGTCTCGGGCATCCTGGGGAAACACAACATCAGCATCGCCGCGGTGATCCAGAAAGGCCGGGAAGCCGCCGGCACGGTGCCCATCGTCATGATCACCCACGAAGCCCGGGAGGCCGACGCCCGCGCCGCCATGGCCGAGATCGACCGCTTACCCATCGTCTCCCCGCCCACCGTATTTTACCGCATCGAAGACCCCCACCTGCACGCCGCCCAGATCTGAGGGCGATGAAGCTCTTTGTGGAGAAGGACGGGGAAATGCACTGCCCCCCTGCGTCTTCCAACTCTTGAAATAACTTTGAACTGTCGGATTTAAGAAAAGTGTGCTATTGATCGACAAGGAAAGAAGCATCGCTAGGATGTGCGGGATCGCAAAAACCATTACGGGGAAAGGAGATTCCCATGAGCGATTTCTGGTCGTTTCGGACTATGGTCACGCCGGTAATCATCCAGATCCTGTTCTGGGTCGGTGTCATCCTCTGCCTCATCGGCGGCGCCATCATGATTATCTATGGCGCTACCCAGTACCAACTGGGCCAGGGCCGCTACCTGTGGCAAGGGGTGCTCCTCTTCCTGTTGGGGCCGCTGGCGGCCCGGGTCTACTGCGAGATCCTGATCGTCTTCTTCCGCATCAACGAGACGCTGACAGAGATCAAGCACGCCATCGAGCGGCGGCCCGAGGCCTAGAACCGGCCGACCGGCCCGCAGAGAGCGGTGAAAGTACCAGGCAAAGAATGAAAGCCACCAGGGCTTTACTAAAACGGTAAGGAGGACATGCAATATGCGGAAACGAGCGACCTGGCTATTCTTGGTGGTCTTGACGGCGGCTATCGGCATTTTGTTGGCGGGCTGCGCCACGGGACCGTCGAACGGCCCGTCGGCGGCCAAATCCCAGACAGACCTGCTCAAGGAAGCCGGATTTAGAACGCACACGGCCCAAGACGACCATGTGGCCTATATTCAGACCCTGCCGGCTAAGAAGGTGGTATTGAATAAGTACCAGGAGAAGCCCGTGTACCTGGTGTGCCCCACCGCCGGTTCCAAGCAGTGTTATCTGGGGGATAAAGCGGCTTATGATCGGTATCAGCAACTGGCCATCCAGAACAGCATTTCCGAAGATCAGCACAAAGTCTCGGAGGAACGCTGGGACCCCGAGGCCATACAGATGTGGGAGGATTCCCAGGGCGGCGGCTGATGACGCGCCCCAGAAATTGAACGAGCCCGGCTCTTGCCACCTTGCCTGACCTGGGCCTTAACAGTTATGATGAAAGAGGCGCGCTTGGCGGCTAGGCCGCAAAGCGCGCCGGCATGAGAACCTCTCTCATGTCCACTTTGCTGAGTAAGGGTCAGGTCGGTTAAATGAAATATGTCATTCTGGTAGGCGACGGCATGGGCGATTACCCGGTGCCCGAGTTGGGTGGCAAAACCCCCCTGCAAGCGGCCCTCACCCCGCATCTGGACGAACTGGCCCGGCGGGGAGAACTGGGTTGCGCCCGCACCATCCCCCCGGGGAAGGAGCCGGGCAGCGACATCGCCAACCTGGCCATCATGGGCTATGATCCGGTGCGCTACCACACCGGCCGGGCGCCGCTGGAGGCCGCGGCCCTGGGGGTGGACCTGGGTCCGGTCGAGGTAGCTTTTCGCTGCAACCTGGTAACCCTGGGACACCAGGGGTCCGATCTGTTTATGGAGGACTATGCCGCCGGGCACATCACCAGCGAGGAGGCCAAAGAGGTCATCACCGCGCTGGAAACCGCGCTGGGACGGGACGGCCGCCACTTTTACCCTGGGGTGAGCTACCGCCATTTGCTGGTGTGGGCCCAAGGGGATGCGGCCTGGCGCACCTACCCGCCCCATGATTGGACCGGCAAAGAAGTGGGGCATCTCATGACCCCGGCGGCTCAGCCCCTGTGGGACCTGATCCGGGCCTCCTGGCCGGTGTTGGCCGACCTGGAAGTCAACCGCCGGCGGGTGGCAGCCGGCAAAAGGCCGGCCACCTCCATCTGGCTCTGGGGCCAGGGCCGCTCTCCCCAAATGCCCACCCTGGGCGAGCGCTTCGGACTTGCCGGCGCGGTGATCTCGGCGGTGGACCTGATCCGGGGCATCGGCAAATACGCCGGGTTAGCGTCCATTCTGGTCCCCGGGGCCACGGGCTTCCTGGATACCAACTACGCCGGCAAGGTGGCCGCGGCCCTGGAGGCCCTGCACCGTCTGGACCTGGTCTTTGTCCACGTGGAGGCCCCGGATGAAGCTGGCCACAGCGGCGAGTTGAAACTCAAGCTCCAGGCCATCGAAGACTTTGACGCCAAGGTGGTGGGTCCCATGGTGGAGGGCCTTTCAAAGCTGGGGGACTTCCGGCTGCTGGTGCTCTGCGACCACCTGACGCCGCTGGCGCTGCGCACCCATACGGATGAGCCGGTGCCGTTCATTCTTTATGACTCCCGCACCCCGAAAAATACGCCCCGGCCCTATACCGAGGCCGCAGCCAAGGATACCGGCCTGCTCTTGGAACAGGGGGCCGATCTGCTGCCGCGGCTGTTGGAGCGATGAGTTATGGGGGAGGGGGCCAGGGCTTTTTTGTATGTGGCCCCCTCCCCTCTCCAAGCCCCATAAACGTAAGGGCGACCCGTTGGTCGCCCCTGTTGCTTCAGAACAACCCCAATATCAGTTACTCGGTCTCTTCCTGGATGATCCTGCCTTGCGCGGTGAACGAAAATCCCTGATTCCCCAGGGTGCCCAACATTAAGCAATCAATGATGGGCTCGGTAACTCGCTTGTCCGCCTGCCACTGGATAATAAAGTTGGCCCCCGATCCCTCGGCCTCTTTCTTGGTCTCCTTAATGACCACCCGGGTGGCGGCCAGGGGATTGAGTTTGACCGGCTGCTTGAGGTAGCTGCTGACTTTTTTGCCGTCGGAATCATAGTCGTCGATCCGCAGGATGGTAATGGACTGCGACGGGTCGGTATTATGGATCACCAGGTTGGCCCGCAGGGGCACCACCATGTAAATCGGCGGCCCGCTGATCACATTGGAATAACAAGGGATATAAACCGTCTGGCCTTTGACCAGCTTAGGAGCGCCAAGGGCAGCGCCGCTGAGGTTAAAGAGTGCTAGAACCGCTAAACTCAGCCATAAGATCATCCGCTTAAAAGACCTGGGCATCATCGCTTCTCCTCCCATAGGCCGGAATCGGCCGGAATCTGCAGGTCTTATCGACATGATTGCCGGATTAAATCAACCGGGTCTCATGGCGACCCACAGGATGTAGATATTTGCAGTCATGGGGAAAATAGCCGTGGCCGCAGCTTCAGCCGGTATCATCACAGGCTGGCAGCCTGTGCCGCTAAAGATTATTTTCCTAAAACTGATCTTTGAGGTAGCGCACTGCGTTCTTGAAGATGGCCAGGCCGTCGCCGACCTGCTCCGGGTAGGGCTCGCCCCGGCGGCGCCAGGCTTCCTTGGTCCGGGTCCAGGTGGGGTGCTGGAGGGAAGAGATGTGGGCTTCGGGATGGGGCATGAGGCCCAGGACCCGGCCGGTGGCGTCGCAGATGCCGGCGATATCCATCAGGGAGCCGTTGGGATTAGCGGGGAAGCGGCCCGCGGCGGGGTGGCCGTCAGCGGTGGCATACTTCAGGGCGATCTGGCCCCGATCCCACAGCTCGGCCAGGACGTCGGCGGCAGCGTAAAATTTGCCTTCGCCGTGGCGGATGGGCAGCTCCAAGCGGTCCAGCCCCCGGGTGAAGACACATTTGGAATCCAGGGCCTTGAGATGGACCCAGGCGTCCCGGAAGTTGCCGCAGTCGTTGGGGATCAACGCCGCCTCGCGCTTATCCGGCCGCCCCGGCAGGCCCGGCAGCAGCCCCAGGTTGACCAGGACCTGGAAGCCGTTGCAGATGCCGATGACCAGGCGGCCCGCCGCGATGAATTCCTGGAGGGCCGAGCCCAGGGCCAGCTTCAGCCGCAGGGCCAGGATGACCCCGGCGCCGTGGTCGTCGCCCCAGGAAAACCCGCCGGGCACAGCCAGGAGGTGATAGTCCCACAGGAGGGCAGGATTTTCCAGCAGATCGGTGGTGTGGACCCGCACCGCCTCGGCCCCGGCCTGGTTCAGGGCATAGGCGGTCTCATAGTCGCAGTTGAGACCGTAGCCGTATAGAACT
>JBAZKX010000114.1:0-6876 GCA_041650575.1 Desulfobaccales bacterium | reverse complement strand
CGGGGGCATTGGCAACGGTACGGCGACATCCGGGTGATGCCCACCTTTCACCCTTCTTTTCTGCTGCGGGCCCCCCAGGAGCGGCACAAGACCTGGGCTGACATGCAGCAGGTCATGGAATATTTGGCTGCCAATGAAGAAGATTAACCTTCTCATCGCGGTGCTGCTCATACTGCTGCTGGCGGGAGTCGCGGCCGCGGCCGCTCCCCGGGCGATCTATGTGATGCGGGTGGTGGGTTCCGTCAACCCGGGGATGGGGGAGTTTATCGCCGAGGGCATCCGCCTGGCGGAGCGCGAGCATGCCGAGGCCTTGGTGATCGAACTGGATACTCCCGGCGGCCTGGAAACCTCCATGCGGCAGATCGTCCAGACCATCACCAACGCGAAAGTGCCGGTGGTCGTCTATGTCTATCCCCGGGGGGCCCGGGCCGCGTCCGCCGGAGTGTTTATCACCATGGCCGCGGACGTGGCCGCCATGGCCCCGGGCACCAATATCGGCGCGGCCCACCCGGTCTCCGTCGGCATGGGCAAAATCGATAAGACCATGGAGAAGAAGCTGGTCAACGACATGGTGGCCTCCGGGCGGTCCCTGGCGGCGGAGCGGGGCCGCAACGCCGACTGGATGGAAAAAGCCATCCGCCAGAGCGTCTCCATACCCGCCAACGAAGCCCTGAAACTTAAGGTCGTGGACCTCATGGCCGACAATCTGGAAGACCTGCTGGCCAAGATCAACGGGCGCACGATCGAAGTGGCGGGCAAGCAGGTGGTCCTGCACACGGCCGGCGCGCCCGTCAAAGAAATTCCCGAAGGCCTGCGATTCCAGCTTTTGAAGCACATCGCCAACCCGGACATCGCATTTATTCTGATGATGATCGGTTTGGCGGGGCTCTACTTCGAGTTGGCCCACCCGGGGGTGATTTTCCCCGGGGTCATCGGCGCCATTTGCCTGCTCCTGGCCTTTTTCGCCTTCCAGACCCTGCCCATTAATTATATCGGGGTCCTGTTAATCTTCCTGGCCTTGGTCTTGTTCATCCTGGAGTTCAAGATCACCAGCTACGGCCTCTTGTCCGTGGCCGGGGTGGTGTCGCTGTTTTTCGGCGCGGTCATGCTGTTTAGGGGAGGGGAATCCGGCGTGTCCATATCCTGGAGTGTTTTGATACCCACGGTAGTGACGGTGTCCCTGTTTTTCATCGTGGTGGCCGGGATTGTCTTCCGCAGCCACTTGCAGCGCTCCATGACCGGCGCCGCGGGTATGGTGGGGGAACGCGGCGTGGCCCACACCGACCTCCATCCCGAAGGGCAGGTCTTCGTGCACGGCGAATACTGGCATGCCGAAAGCCGGGAGCCTATCGCCGCGGGGGAACCCATCGAAGTCTTGAAAGTAGTTGACCTCAAGCTCCTGGTGCGCCGGGGGCCAAAAACTTCATAAGGAGACGAAGTATGCCGCCCACTTATCTCATCGTACTAGCAGTGCTGGTCTTTTTTTTCCTGATGAGCGCCATCAAGATTCTCAACGAATACGAGCGCGGGGTGGTTTTCCGGCTGGGCCGGGCCCTGCACTTCGCCAAGGGGCCGGGCCTCATTATCCTCATTCCCATGGTGGACCAATTGGTCAAAGTCAACCTGCAGTTGGTGACCTATGAAGTGCCGTCCCAGGACGTCATCACCCGGGATAACGTGACCGTCAAGGTGAACGCGGTGGTCTATTTCCGGGTTATCGACCCCCTGAAGGCGGTGATCGAGGTCCGGGACTACTATGCCGCCACCCAACTCTTGGCCCAGACCACCTTGAGGAGCGTCTGCGGGCAGGTGGAACTGGACGATCTTCTGGCCGAACGGGAAAAAGTCAACGCCCAACTGGCGGAAATCCTCGATAAACAGACCGAGCCCTGGGGCATCAAGGTGACCCTGGTGGAAGTGCGGTCCATCGACCTGCCCATCGAAATGCAGCGGGCCATTGCCAAGCAGGCCGAGGCGGAGCGCGAACGGCGGGCCAAGGTGATCAACGCCGAAGGCGAATTCCAGGCCGCCGCCAAGATGGCCGACGCCGCCAAGGTGCTGGCCACGGAGCCCATGTCCCTGCAACTGCGCTATCTCCAAACCCTGCGGGAGATTGCCGCCGAGAAGAACTCCACCACTCTGTTCCCCATCCCCATCGACCTTATTACCCCTTTCATCAAGATCGCTCAGCGGATGGACAAGTTGGAGGAAAAATAAGGCAGGCAGGGCTGTTTTCAGGAGAGCGAAGCCCTGGCGGCCCTTTTTAGGGTTGAGGAATCCAGGAGATAAGGTTACATTTTAAGGTCAAAAGAAACCTCGGACAGGGCAGGGGAGGGGTAACCCCGCCCGGTCAGGAAATACCACAGGAGAGCAATCATGGCTAAAAAAGAACGGAAAGAGAAAAAAGAGAAACCCCTGGATAAGATGACGGCTACGGAACTGCGCAAGTATGCCCTGGATATGGGGGAGATCAGCGGCGTCCATGGCATGAACAAAGAGGAACTGCTGGTCGCCATCAAAGAAGCGAAAGGCATCAAAGATGAAGGCAAGGCCACCGAGAAGGTCAGTATGCGGGACCTGAAGGAAAAAGCCGCGGCGATGCGGGCCAAGAAGATGGAGGCCATCGCGGCCGGAGAACCGACCGCCAAGATCGATATCCTGCGGCGGCGGGCCAACCGGTTGAAGAAACGGACCCGGCAGGCGGCTTAAGTCATCGGCTTTTCCGGGGAACTCAGCTTAGGCGGGGGCCGGCCGGGCGGCCTCAGCCCCAGTCGGCGGCTACTCCGACCGCCGGAAAGAGGCACGAGGAAAAATTTTCTGGGTTAGGTAGCAAGGTGATCCGTTGACTGAAAGCCCCTTGTTTTGCCGCAATCATTCCGAAGGACGCTCCAGATAAGATGTTTATAAATGGACTCGCCCTTTCCGCCTGAGTAAAATTACCGCCAAGAGGCCGGTGCCCAGCAGGTAGACGGTAGCAGGAACAGGGGCGTGGGTGGTGGTGGCGGTAATATTCCAGGCCAGCCCGTAGTCCCAGAGGAAATCGGATTGCAATGCTTTAACCGCGAGCATATAGGAATGGTTAGGAATCAGGGAACTCCACCAGATATTTTCGGTATTGTCCACCATGCTGGCGGCATAGGCCAGCTCTGATGAACTGCTCATGTCGTAGAGATAAAGGCCCAGGTGGTAAAGGCTGGCAGAGGTGTCAAAGCCACTGGCGGTCTCCCCGGTAACCGCCAGGTTCCAGACCAGGGAGGCGGACAGGCTGCCGGTAGTCAGGGCCTTGAAAACATACGACCCCGTCCGGTTGCTCCCGCTTAAGCCCCCGAATTGGGGGTCGTAGTCGAACCCCTTCGCCAAGATTTCCCCTCCGCCAGACGCGAAATCTTCCCGGCTGTTTTGCTCGCCCGCCGCGATGACGTGGTAGCTGTCGTAGATATTCAGTTGCCCGGCTCCATAGATGTTGTTTAAGCCGTTGGCGGTGTTGACGGTATAGCCGCCAGGAGTAACACTGTTCTTAAGATTTGGGCTGGTGCGGCTGGCCCCGGCCATGAGGGCCGCTTTCACCACTTCGGACCGCTCGGCGTTGTAAATGGTTTCTCCGCTGCGGTTCGTGGTGGACTTCACCGATGGATCAGTGGATAGCGTGTTCCCGCCCTTGTGCCCTGCCTCAACCAACAACGCGGCCGCCGAGGCGACCATGGGGGTAGCATAACTGGTGGCACTCGCTGGCGCGACCAGGTCCGGCCGGGTGCGGCTGCTCGAAGCATAGGGGGTGATTGGAGTGGTAGTTATCGGATATGTGCCATGGGCCGAGTTGCCGCTGCTGAGGCCTACGGCAATGGCATTGAAAGAACTCCCCATGATCGGATAATTGGTGCTGCCATTATTCATGGCTACCACCTGGATATATTCATCCCTGGCCACTACCCAATCCATGCGAGTCAGAGTCTGGATCATCGAAGTATTGGTATAGTAAGTGACATAACTGTGATTTGCCACCCTGCTCGTGGTAGCCAAGGGGGAATTAGCATCCCCCGTCAGAAAGCCCCATCCGGCCCAGATTCCGCCCCCAAAGCAGTCGATGTCGGTAATCCCGGGAGCAATGGAACTACTATTGCCGTAAAAGTAGGTGCCGACGGTAGTAGCGTGGCCGGCAATAGCTAAGGAGGGGTCATTGAGCGTGAAAGTTTTACCGGCAAACTGAGCGTTGCTCGGGTCCGGCATTCCAGAGGAGGCTTCTATCTGAGTCACTCCGACGCCTGCGCCGGTGGGGAGATCACTGCCGAGTTCTGCCTGCAATTCGGGGTAGCCTATGTCTAATTTCCAGTCGGCGGCGGCTGAACCGCTCCAGCCGATCACCAGCAATAACCCCAGGACTATCCGAAAAAAATATCTGGTCATCTTGATTCCTCCCGACTCAGGGTTCGGACGGCGTTGATGTAACCGGCGGTAGCGGATCACCGGCTGGCCTAAAGGGCCTCTGAAATGAGCCGGAGAGACTAGCCATGAACGAGACTAAGGCTCGACCTGACATGATTGAATTTTGGAGAAATTATCCTCTGATACGGGAAAGAGTTGAATCGGGGATAGCCTGTTTTCCTGAAGCCAGGAGCCTTAATTCATGATTAAAAAAGGTGTAGAGCGGTGGGGAATCCTCCTGAGACGGAGGTAAAACTTTTGAATTGGCCAGGTCCTCAATGAACCAGGATGGGACCCGAGGCAGT
Source organism: Desulfobaccales bacterium (assembly GCA_041650575.1). Classification (GTDB taxonomy): domain Bacteria; phylum Desulfobacterota; class Desulfobaccia; order Desulfobaccales; family 0-14-0-80-60-11; genus 0-14-0-80-60-11. Next base: position 2,149 of record JBAZKX010000114.1, on the reverse strand, counting down.
CTCGCACGTGAATACTAAAAGCCAGCATTGCCAATCCATGCTAAAGAAGAGCGGTTTGCTGGATTTCCACTGGCCTGGTCTCCAGTCCGGTGGCTTTGCTGAGCAGTCCGCCCAGCCCATAGTGGCTAAGTGGCTAGTATAATGTAGTTTTTTAATTAGATATTCGATTTTATGATTTTATTTGTAATATGCGAAAAAATTAACTTGACAATATGTTTTATTATAATATTATTCGTAATAATTATTGAAGTAAATTGAAAAGCCAAACTCGTCGTGAGGCGGGGACGGAAAGCCACGGATCTCGAGGCTGAGAGATAGCCGGGTTGCCAAAAAAAAAGCGGCAGCGCGGCTCTTTTTATTTCAGTCAGGGTGAGGGGCCCAGGAGGGGGAGGGAACCGTAAATGAATGATCCCCCCGCGTGTGAGGCCCTCAAATGAGGCCATCATGCGGGAGGCGGCCTGGAGGATGGGTCGTACTGGGAACCTTTGAGATGGAGAGGATGGGGCAGAGAAAAATCTCGAAAAAAACCAAAAACATTTAAGAATATGAACATTATGTTCAAATATCTTATCATAAAAATCTAAAAGTAAATATTATTATCAAAGAATTTAAATAGTTATGCATGGTACATAGTTTGCATTAATTAGCACGAAACAACTGAAAATCTGAATAAAGCCAAAGCCGTCGTGAGGCGGTGACGGAAAGCCACGGGTCTCGAGAAGTGCGAGCAGACAGCCGGGTTGCCAGATTATAAGGCACCCGGCTGTTGTATTGTGGATGAAGAGTTACCGGAAGACGAGGGCTGGATCGCGCAGCCGGAGGACCAAGATTCATTAATTTAATCTGAGGTTAAAAATTTTTGACTGGGAGGTGACGCTGGAAATTAAAGCTGGGCGTCTTCGACAACTTAACCTTTGAGAGAAATCCGAAAACACAGGAGATAAAGGGTCATGAAAAAGCTTATCGTTTTCTTAGGAGTCGCGGCGCTGTTGCTGGGAACCGGGGGGGTTGTGTACGCCGGTACCTATGGGACGGACATCACGATTTATGACAATGCCAGAGACCAGGCTAATCTTAATACCTGGTGGAATCGCGGCACAGCGCCGGGAGAGGATCAGGAAACGGAATTCAACACCGCGACCGGCCAGGGCACCTTAACCGGCCAGGCGTGGGACTTGGAGGCCTACCAGCAAAAGAATAACATCCTCAGCATCATCGGCGGCTTCGACTTTGCCACCGGCAATGTGCCTGGTTATTCGCCCCCCAACTTGCCTCTCGGAGCCCTCTTCCTGAAAACCGGTGCGGCGCCTCCCTTTGGGGACGCTAACATCCCTGCAAATGGTACCGGTACAGCTCCTCTGGCGAATTCTATCTGGGGTTACGATTATGCCATAACCTTTAACTTCAATACTCTGCAATACCTGATCTGGACTCCCGGAACCAATGCCATGGACCTGAGCCATAATGCTAATGGGGGAACCGTTGGCGATGTCGGCAACCCCTGGAATATTGGGGATGGGTGGCTTACGGACGGAGTTCTTCACGCTTTCACCTACACCACCGGGCTGGCCGATTTTGATGGTTATCAGAGTGATTCCGGTGTCACCACCCACAATCTCATCTCGGGCATTGATTTGAGTTTTCTCGTCAACCCGATCATTGGCGGCAACCCGCAAACTTACCTCCATCTCACTTACGAATGTGGCAATGACAACCTCATGGGCTTTGTCCCGGAGAATAGCGTACCCATCCCGCCCTCGGCGCTGCTGCTGGGGACCGGCTTGCTGGGTCTGGTGGGGTTGAGGAGATATAGAAAGAATTAATCAACCTTTCCCCCCATGAAGCATACCGAGGCAGGGTCAGAAATGGCCCTGCCTTTTTTGTTCCGAGTCCCCGAACTTGGGGCCTAAGCTCAGCCTGGAAACCAACCCAGGCCAAGGAATGCCTGGGAAGGGCATGTCGTCTGCAAGTTAAGCTTGGGGGACGAGAGGAGTAGGGCGAGGGATGCTCGACCAGGGCTTGAATTATAGCGATTGCCAAAAGTTTTTTCCGATATGGCAATGCTTAAGAAACCAAAATCCCCCCTAACCCCAGGCGTGTCCGGCAAGGTTTTTGCGTGGAAGTCAGGAAATATCTGTTTGAAAAAGGA
>JBAZKX010000113.1:0-6884 GCA_041650575.1 Desulfobaccales bacterium | reverse complement strand
CGGCGGGGCCGCGGCCGGCATCACCAGGTGATCTAAAGTCATATCGTGCTCCTTAACGCCCGTCGAAACTGAGGCCCGAGAATCGCGCCGGCAGGGGGAGAACCTTGGCCGCGCGCTGGCCGCCGAGCCGTAGGGGTCTCATGAAGCGGCGCCCTTCATCTGCAAAAACCCCCGGGCCATGCCGCCGGCCCGGTCCAACTTTTCCCGGAACGGCAGCGCGGCATATTCGGGATTGATAGTGATGTAGTTCTTGAGACAGAAAATTACCATCTGAACTTTGTGACGGTCGCTGGCCAGATCGGGGTTCCGGGTAAGAAAATCAGCCGCCGCGGCCTGGATTTCCGTGGCCTGCTGCTTCTTATAAGCATTGACATTGACCACAGAATCCCAGCCAAACTCTACGGTGCCGGCCGCGGGTTTGGGCTCGAATCCCGCGGTGGGGGGAGACGAGCCGGCAAAGCACTGTTCCCATTGAGAGACCAGGCGGTCAATATCGCCGGCCTTGGTGTTCAAGCCCCCCAGCATCGCTTCATAGCGGCAACTCTCCATAATGACCTTTTCACCCAGCCCGGCCAGCAACTGAAAGAATTGCCCCGAAACCGATTGATCGAAGCGCGGGGCCGAGGCCCCGTCTTTGTCCTGTAGACCTGGATCGGTGGGGCCCCGGCCGGCAAGCAGGTCCAGGGCATCCATGTCGGGGGGCCTGCTTGCCGGAACGGAGGTCACCGCCGCCGGAGCCAGGTGGTGCGAGTCCGCCCCATCCTGCCTGGTCGGGAGCGCCGGCAGCCAGGGGTAGCCGTCGGGTTGGGTCCGGGCCTGGGTGACTAATTGTTGAAAATAATCTAACTTGTCAGGATTATGGCGGCCCCCTCCATGCGGGGCGTGCCACAGGAGGCCCAGCAGCAGAGATGGGTCCCGGAGGCCCACTCCCAAGGCGGTCTTGAGGATGGCTTGATAATAGTCGTTCTGGGAGGCGGGGGGTCCCAACAAGGCTTGCAACACGGAGCCGTGAGCCACGACCGCCTGGTAAACCTCGGCCCAGGAGAGTACCTCGGGCGTTACCATGGCCGCGGGAAGGTATTCTTTGAGGAACTGCCAGACTGCGGGTTTGGGAGGTTGAGGGGGGGTTTCCCAGGGGGGCCGGAGCCAGCGCCAGGGCTCACGGGCCTGGGGCTCCAGAGAGGGCGGGGTCAGCACCATGCCGCCTTCGCCGTAAATCAGCACCTGGGGCGCCAGAAAGAAGGAAGGAGGATTTTGACCCCCAGGGGGCAGAAAATAGTAGTGCTGCTCGCGGCAGCCGGCCGTTTCAGCAACACAGTCGGCGCGCCATTCGCCATACTGGTCCAGGGAGAGGGCTCCTTCCCCTTTGTTGACTTCCAACACGAGCAACCTGGATGCCTTGCCCGTCCGGATGCCGATATTCACCGCAGACTGGTCCGCCCCCGCCTCCGAAAGCTGTTGGCCCCAGTGCTCTACCGGCCGGCTGAGATCCAGATCCAGGGGAGTCCCTTCGGGGGCTTTCATCCCCACCAAGACCCAGCCCAGTTGTTGGTAGTGCGGTGCGTAGCTCAGCAGGAGCTCCTTCTGATTCAGGTTCTCTTTCAGGTTTAGGATGCGGCCCATTTCTTCCTGGCCGACCCTGACGGCAAAATCTTTGATGGCCAAGTTTCAGTCCTCAATGGGCTTGATGCCGATGAAAATTGCCCCTTAAAACCGGACATGGGGCAAGTTCTCGCGCAGAAGGGAAATAAACCGGGCATCCTTACCGTGAAACCCGGGCACCCGGGCCATGAGGCCCGGCCTGTCACCTTTCCGGCCTGATTTTAGTGCTGTTTGAAGCTATATTTAGCGGAGGATGAACTTTTGAACAATCAGGGCAACCCTGATAATAGGGTTCCGATTTCCCCAATTTTTAAAAAAAGATATGGTCAGGCGGCTCGACTTTTGCCTGATAGAGGGCAGATGAAGTTATACCGCGGCCGGCTGGACTATAGGTCAATCCACCGGAGGATTGGCAAGCGGGGGTTGTTGCGGGTCTCAAAGCAAATTGGTAATTAGGGCCCTGAATCAGGCTTTGCGGTCCAGATGATATAAGACAATTACCATAACGACGGTGCCGATCAACATCCAGATGGGGCCGAACAACCAAAGAAAGAGTAAGACGGCAAAGTAATAACCGCGCATGCCCATAGTATAATGCATCGTGCCATTGTTGAGGATATTCGTGATATAATCGGGCGTAATTTTGTGGGCCAGGGTGGAAGGGACGTTGATCATAAAATTAACATGGTTGAAATAACGGATGGCCATGCAGAAGCTAAAGAAAATGAAGAAAAAATCAACAATCAACACCATCAATTTAAATAACCATAAGACCCGGTGTTCCCGCACCAGCATGCTGAGACTGGGAGTGATCTCGGCCATCTTTTCCGGGCTGGCCGCCACACTGAGCAGCCCCAGGCAGATGAGGATGCCGGTGGAAGCCAGGAAACTGGAAGCCATGACCCAGTTGCGCAAGGTTTGGACAGCCAGGATATCCAGCTTCTCCTCCATGATGTGTTCCACCCAGTGGCCGCGCAGGTGATTGGTGATGCCCACGGAGGTCCTCAGAGGCTGGTTGCGGATCAGATAGATCCAGCGGATATGGTAAATCAGCAAGATGAGGAAGGAAGCGCAGGTGTAACAAATTTCCCATCGACTGGACTCAAACATGGCTGACCCTATCCTTCAAAACCCGCGGGGAGAAAGTCTGCATATCCGCAATTTTATCTCAATTTACCCAGTTACGGTATGGCTAATTGCTCTTATGCCGAGAAAAACCAGAGAACCGGGGAACGCTCGGCGGCGGGAGAGCCGCGGTGATTGCATTATCTCCACATATCAAGTATATAATGCAAAAGCCGCGTTGTTTTAAAAGGACATACCGCTGTATAGACCAGCTCTCAATAGCGCCATGCCGCATGACCCAATCAGGTAAAGCAACGTAAGGAGCAGTTCATATGGCCACCCCCGATTCCACTCCTGCGCCTAACTTTATTCGCCATATTGTCGAAGAAGATCTGAAGCACGGCAAAAATGACGGCCGGGTGATCACCCGCTTTCCCCCGGAGCCCAACGGTTATCTTCACATCGGCCACGCCAAGTCCATTTGCCTCAACTTCGGCCTGGCCGCCGATTTTCATGGCGTCTGCAACTTCCGGTTCGACGACACCAACCCCAGCAAAGAGGAAATGGAGTACGTGGAGTCCATCATGGCCGACGTGCGGTGGCTGGGCTTCGATTGGGGGGACCGGCTGTTCTTCGCCTCGGACTACTTTGAGCAGTTGTATCAATATGGGCTGCACCTTATCAAGACGGGCCAGGCCTACGTCTGCGATTTGACCGCGGACCAGATCCGATCGTTTCGGGGCACCCTGACGGAACCGGGCCAGGACAGCCCTTTTCGCGGCCGGCCGGTGGCGGAAAACCTGGACCTGTTTCAGCGCATGCGGGCCGGGGAGTTTCCCGACGGCTCCCGCACCCTGCGGGCCAAGATCGACATGGCCTCCCCCAACCTGAACCTGCGGGACCCGGTCCTGTACCGCATCAAGCATGAGAGCCACCACCGTACGGGCGACGCCTGGTGCATCTATCCCATGTACGATTATGCCCATCCCTTGTCGGACGCCCTGGAAGGCATCACCCATTCCATCTGCACCATGGAGTACGAGGACCATCGGGTGCTGTACGACTGGGCCCTGGACCATTGTCCGGTGCCGTTCAGGCCTCACCAGTATGAGTTCGCGCGCCTCAACCTGGCTTACACCGTCATGAGCAAGCGCAAGCTCCTGCAATTGGTACACGAAGGCCACGTCGCCGGCTGGGACGATCCCCGCATGCCCACCCTGGCGGGGATGCGGCGCCGGGGCTACACCCCGGAGGCCATCCGCACGTTTTGCGACCGCATCGGGGTGGGGAAACGGGAAAACCTGGTGGATTTAGCCCTGCTGGAGTTTTGCGTCCGGGAAGATTTGAACTACCGCGCCCCTCGGGTGATGGGGGTGCTCAAGCCTCTCAAGGTAGTCCTGGTCAACTATCCCGAGAATCAAGTGGAGGAGTTGGAGGCGGTCAACAACCCCGAAGACCCTGGCCAGGGCACCCGGCAGGTGCCGTTTTCCCGGGTGCTGTACATCGAACGGGACGACTTCATGGAAGACCCTCCCAAGAAGTTTTTCCGCCTAGCCCCCGGGCGGGAAGTGCGGCTGCGCTATGCCTATTTCATCAAGTGCGAAGAGGTGGTCAAGGACCCCGTGACCGGCGAGGTGGCGGAGTTGCGCTGCACTTACGATCCCGGCACCCGGGGCGGGTATGCGCCGGACGGCCGCCAGGTCAAGGCCACCCTCCATTGGGTCTCGGCCGGCCAGGCGGTGCCCGCCGAGGTGCGCCTCTATGACCGCCTCTTTACCCAGCCTGTCCCCGGAGAACAACACGGCGGAGATTTTAAAGCCGATCTCAACCCGGCCTCACTGACGGTCCTGACTTCCTGCCGCCTGGAGCCGAGCCTGGCCCAGGCCGCGCCCGGAAGCTTCTACCAGTTCGAGCGCCAGGGGTATTTCTGTGTAGATGTCAAAGACAGCGCCCCCGGGGCCCCGGTCTTCAACCGGACGGTGACCTTAAAGGACGCCTGGGTTAAGCTGCAGCAGACCCAGAAACGCTGAGAAACAAGGCGATTCGGAGCCGGATTTATTTTTCCCGGGTTATTGCCGAAAAGCACTGGTAGGGCGCACTATTTCCCGGGGTAAAGAACCTTAAAGTGAAGGACCATTGAATTGACACGGAAGTCAGCCGAACAACTTCTGGATGGCCTGGAACAGCGTTTCCAGAAACTCCGGGACCGGGCCAAGGCCTGGCCCGAGGCCTGCCGGCAGGAGCTGGAGGCCGAGTTTCAGGAGTTCTCTCGAGGCCTTGCGGCCTGGAGGGAAGCCGGGGCGGCCCCGGAGCCGCAAGATCCAGGCGGCCCGGGGGCCCAAGAGGCCCCCGACCGCAGTGATACCATTCTCCGCCACGTCTTCAGCGCCATTCCCGATGTGCTCGCCGTCATTGACCGGGACTTTAATATCGTCATGAGCAACTGGCATGGGTACGAGCATATAACGAAAGAGGCGCGGCAGGGACTCCTCAAGTGCTACCAGGTTTTCCACCGTCGGGACTTTCCCTGCGAGAACTGCCACGTTCGGGAGATCTTCGCCACCGGCCTGCCTCAGAAGATAGAGAAGGTCAATGAGCTTGACGGCCGGCCGCTGGAATTCAGCGCCTTCCCCATTCTGGATGAATCCGGCCGGGTAGTCATGGTGGCGGAGCACGTGCGGGACATCACGGCGCGCCACCGGTCGGAAGAGGCCCTGCGCCAGAGCGAAGAACGCTTCCGGGCCATCTTCGAGCATGCCCAGGTGGGAATCTCCATGACCGATCTCGAGGGGCGTTACCTCCAAACCAATCAGGCTTTGCAGCAGTTTCTGGGCTATACCGCCGCAGAGCTGATGAGCCTGGACTTTACAGGAGTCACCCACCCCGAGGATTTGGCGGCTTATGCGCGTTTGCGGGGCACGTTGGTTGAAGGTCAATGCCAACACTACTCGCTGGAAAAGCGCTATGTCCGGAAAGATGGGAAAATTGTCTGGGCCCATCTGATGGTGGCGCTGCTGCGGGATGCCCAGGGGAACCCCCAAAATCTGATTTCTACCTACGTGGATATCACGGCCCATAAACAGGCCGAAATGGCCCTGCGAAAGAGCGAAGAACGCTTTCGGGCCATCTTCGAGTACGCGCCGGTGGGAATCTCCATGACCGATTTGGCGGGTCGGGTCCTGAAAACCAATCGGGTCCTGCAAGGGCTGCTGGGTTATACCGCCGAGGAACTCAGGGGCAGAGATTCTTCGGAGACCGTCCATCCCGAGGATCGGCCGGAGAGCGCGCGGTTGGGGAAGGAACTGCTGGCGCGAAAGCAGCGGCACTTTTCCATGAACACTCGCCTGCTCAGGAAAGATGGCGAAATCGTTTGGGGCTACGTTACCGTGTCGTTGTTACGGGATGTTTGGGGGGAGCCCGAATATTTTGTGGGTACGGTCATCGACATTACCGCCCAGAAGCAGGCCGAAGCGGAATTACGGGAATCCGAGAAACGGTTTCGGCTCCTGGCCGAGACCATCCAGGACGTCTTTTGGATCACGACCGCGGATATGAGGGCGGTCAGCTATTTGAGTCCGGGATACGTGCAGGTCTGGGGCAGGCCCCGGGAACAGCTATATCAAGCCCCGGCATCCTTCAGAGAAAGCATCCATCCGGAGGACCAGGAGCGGGTCGTGGCCGAGATGGTGAAGGGGCGTCAACAAGAAACCCCTTGGGGCCAGGAGTATCGCATCATCAAACCCGGTGGGGAGGTCCGCTGGATCCAGGACCGCGGCTTTCCGGTGCGGGATGACCGCAACCATCTCATCATGTTCACCGGGGTGGCCACGGACATTACCGAGCGCAAGGCCCTGGAGCAGCAGCTCCTCCAGGCTCAAAAGATGGAGGTGGCGGGCCGGTTGGCAGGAGGGGTGGCCCACGATTTCAACAACCTCATCATGGCCGTGATGGGTTACGCCGAACTCATGCGGGCCAAAGTCCTCAAGGGCGACCCCCTTTACGGCTTCCTCGAAGAAATCCTGAAAGCCACCGACCGGGCCGGGACCTTGACCCGCCAATTGTTGACCTTCAGCCGCCAGCAGATCATGAAACCCCAGGTCGTTGATCTCAATCGGGTGGTCCTGGACTTGAACAAGATGCTGGAGCGGGTCCTTGGTGAGGACGTGGAGCTGGAAATCATGACTGACTCGGGGACTGCTCCCGTGAAGGCGGACCCC
>JBAZKX010000112.1:0-6892 GCA_041650575.1 Desulfobaccales bacterium | reverse complement strand
AGAGGCGTGAATCCGGACAATCTGGTCCATGGGGACGGCAAACATGCCGAAGGGATAGTTATCCCGCAGGTCCTGCTTGGTGGTGTAAGGCAGATGGTGAATATCCTTGAGGGTGCGGATGTGCCCCGGCTTGACCCCTAGCTCATCCATCCGGCGGCGATAGAACGGCACCAGGTGATAGACCCGTTCCACCACCGTTTGCAGACGCTTTAGTTGTAATGCCTCCAGGTCCTCCCGGGGCATAGTTTCGTGTTCGACATCGCGAATCATTGAACCCTGTACTCCTCCCTGATTGACATTCGTACAAGATAGCACAAAGTCACGTCAGGGGTCAAATATGCTTTGCAGTTTTCTTGCTGAGGGGGGAAAACCCGGAGAGAGAGGAGAAATCAACAAATCGGGCCATAATCGTACCACAAGGTTTTTCGGATTCCCCCCTCACCCTCAGCTTCTCCCTCGGGTGGAGAAAGGATAAGAGGATGGAACTTTCAGCAACTTACTGGACTTAGGCTTGCAGCCACCGGCGCGGCAACCGAAACTGCTGGTTGACGCCGGTCTGATACGCCACTTCCAGCAGACCCGCCGCGTTCAGGCGAGCGGTGACCTCCCGACCCTGCATGGGTTCCAGCCGCCCATGCCACTCTTCATCCCAAAAGGCTTCCCCGCCCGTGGCGATCAGCCATTCGCAGACCTGGTCCGCCAGGCTCTTGGGCAAGCCGGACAGGGCTGCTTCGATCTTTGGTTCCAGGAGCTCCGCCCGGACCACCAGGAAACCGGTCCCCAGGGCATAGCGGACCGCGGCGGAGCGCCCCTGGTTGTGGCGCAGCAATCCCGCTTGCAGTAACTTCTGGAGATACTCCCAGGCGGTTTTGCGATCCACCCCGAAGTGTTGTTCGAAGTCTTTGAGCCGGAACCAGCCGCCGCGGGTGTGGTGCAGAAACTCCCAAAGTTTGTCCGGATGGAGCTTGCGGTGCGGCCGCCGCGGCAAGAGCTCCCTGGCCTCCCGCTTAAACCAGGTTTGCAGGAGGTCATCCCGGAGCGCCCGCCGCGGCGGCAGGGGGGGCTCAACCCGCGGTGGTGCCTTGGGGGGCCCGGGCGGCGGCGACTGGGGAACCTCCGGGGAGTTGGCGGTGTCCAGGGTAACCCGTCCGGCCAACTGAGTCACCATGGTATCCTTGAGACGAGCCTTGACGAAGCGGCGGCGGGCCTGGGGATCCGCCGGAGAGCCGGAAATCTCCAGGATCACCTCCAGCATCATCCCGGCCACCAAAGCCCGGTCCAGTTTCTCGCCGTCTGACCTGGGGCTTTCCTTGGCCTCTTCCCAGATCCCGGCTATCTCAGCGTCACCCATTGCTTTTGCCTGGCCGGGAAGTAAGGTAAGGCCCCCGTTGCCGGCTCCTTCATGTGATCTCGGAACTTGGGAGCGTTGTCGGTTCAGGTTCCGGTGAACCTAATCCGTGCAAGAACCCAGCCAGAAAAGCGAAACGGGTATCACTATGATATTACAAGTAAATTGTCTGACTATCTGAATCTCCTATGAAAAATGTCCCAGGGCCTGTCCCAGGTCTGTCCCACTGATTTCAGGGCCGGCCCCGGTTACAAGATCTTCTGGCACGCGGGGCAGCGCACCTCTCCGCCCAGGGCCGTAATAATGGCCTCGCAAAAGGCCGGCAGATCCGAGGGCTGCCGGGACGTGATTAGGTTGCCGTCCACCACCACTTCGGCGTCCTGGTAAATGGCCCCGGCATGGACCAGGTCGTCCTTGATGGCAAAGAAGCAGGTGACTTTTTTGCCTGCCACCACCTCGGCGGAAGCTAGCATCCAGGGGCCGTGGCAGATCGCGGCCACGACCCGTTGGCCAAGCGCCATCTCCCGCACGAACTTGACCATGCCCGGGTGGCGGCGCATATGATCCGGGGCATACCCTCCCGGAATGACCACCGCGTCGAAGTCCTCGACGTTCACGTCGGTAATGGCCTGATCCACGGTCACCGGGTAGCCGTACTTGCCGTGGTGTTCTTTGGCGTGACCGGGCCCCACCACTACGGTTTCGGCCCCCTCTCCCCTAAAGCGCAGCAACGGATACCACAGTTCCAGGTCTTCATAGAAATCTGCGGCAAAAATGGCGAGGCGTTTTCCTTTCAAACGCTTTTCCAATGACATGGCCGTGCCTCCTTGAGCAATCGTGGTACGCCCGTGGCTTGAGGCGGCCCGTCTGCCGGTTCTCAGGCCGCAGCCAAGACCAATTTGGGCAATACCCGGGGCTTCAGCTGGAGATCCGTATCGCCCGCGCTAAAGATAAGTGCCACTCCGAGCCGGTGCAAGCTGGGAGGAGAAATCCGCCTGATTGGCGAGACCGGGGGGACGGCCTCAAAACCCCGCTTAGAGGTCGCCCAACCCTACAAGATGTTATGGTATCTTTCGGGATATTCCGGTAAAATCAAGGTATTAATTTCTCCGGCCGGCTGAATGGATTGAATAACCCTTGAGCCTTATGACCTGCCGGTCAAACCAAGTTGAAAAGATTAACCGGGCCATTTATCAGGAAATTATCAGGAGCTGAACCTGTTCCCTCGCCGGCTTAATTTCAAGTTGCGGACCAAATTGACCCTCTTGATTGAGAGTTTGATAATAATTCTCATCGCTGTTATTGGGGTTCTCACGACTGTGCAGCAAAAGGGAACCTTGGAAAGAGAGCTGCAAAAACGGGGGGTGGAATCGGCCAAAGATTTAGCCAGGTTTATGTCCATCCCATTATTAAGAAAAGATTTACGATTAATGAATCGATTTGTAAACCATGCCATGTCGCAAGACTACGTGCGTTTTGTCAGCATATTAGATCCTCAAGGCATGGTGGTGATGCACAGTTACCTGGGTGACGTTGGCAAAACCCCCCAAGATCCTCGAACCAGGTTGGCGATCAATTCCCCCGAAGCCGGGGTGGCTCCCCCCGGCGCCAGTGAAGAAAAGAGGATGAATTTTGATATCTATGCCCCTATCTTCGGCCCGAATGGCCGGATAGGCACCGTTTTATTGGGATATTCCTATATGGCCGTCGCGGCTGAGGTCCACCGGGCCCAACGCCAAATTTTTCTGATCGGGCTGGTGACGATAATCATCGGCGGGGTGATCGCTTATCTGTTAGCCACGTATATATCCAGGCCGATTAATAAAATATCTTATGCCATGGAGAAGATATCCAACGGCGATCTGGATACCGTAATTGAAGTGAAGAGAAATGATGAAATCGGCGCCCTGGCCAATTCCTTTAATAGAATGGCGGAAGATTTAACCAGACACCGCAAACACCTGGAGATTTTGGTGGAAGCGCGCACGGCCGCCTTACAGACCGCCAATACTCAACTGCAGCAAGAAATCGCCGAACGGTCTAGAGCGGAAGAGGAATTAAACCAATCACAGGCGCGGTTGCGTGACCTTGCTTCTCATCTGCAATTCATCCGGGAAGCAGAGAGAACCGAAATCGCCCGGGAGATCCATGATGAATTGGGACAGGCTTTAACTGCGTTAAAAATGGATGTGCACTGGCTGGGCCTGAGATTGCCCGCCGAACCACCCCTGCTCGTTGACAAGACTAAGTCGATGGCGCGGCTCATTGATGCCACGGTTCAAGCGGTGCGCCGGATATCCTCGGAATTGCGGCCCAAATTGCTCGATGACCTCGGGCTTTCGGCCGCCATGGAATGGCAGGCCAACGAATTTTCCCAGCGATTCGGGATCTCCTGCGACTTCAGGTCCGAACCGGAGGATATTGTCTTGGACCGGACTCATTCCACCGCGTTTTTCCGCATTTTTCAAGAAACCCTGACGAACATCGCCCGCCATGCCCAGGCGACCGAAGTTGAAGCGATCCTCAAAGAACATGCGGATTCTGATACCATCGAATTGGTAGTGCACGATGATGGCAGGGGGATTACCCCGGAACAAAGTTCGGAGTCAACTTCCTTGGGGATAATCGGCATGCGGGAACGCGTGCTGGCTCTGGGAGGGGAATTGAACCTCAGCGGTAGCCCCGAGACCGGCACCACTGTCCAGGTGAGCATTCCCTTGGGAAAGAAGGGTGAGCCGCAATGATAAAAATCCTGATTGCCGATGACCATACCATTGTGCGTGAAGGGATCAAACAAATTTTGGCGGACACCGCGGATATGGTGGTGGCTGGGGAAGCGACCAACGGCCATGAGGTTTTGGAGCAGGTCAGAAAGGAAGATTGGGATGTGGTTTTGTTGGACCTGGCCATGCCCGGCAAAGACGGGCTGGCTACCCTCAAGGAATTAAGGAGTGAGAAACCTAAGCTCCCGGTACTGGTGTTAAGCATGCATCCGGAGGAGCAGTATGCGGTGCGGCTCTTAAAGGCGGGGGCCTCCGGCTATTTGACCAAAGAGAGTGCGCCGGATGAATTGATCGCCGCCATCAGAAAGGTATCGCAACAGGGAAAGTACGTCAGTTCATCCCTGGGTGAAAAACTAGCCTTCTACCTGGAAAGCGAAGGTGAAAAGCCCACTCATGAAGTGCTTTCCGATCGGGAATATCAGGTGATGCTGATGATCGCCGCGGGGAAAACCGTCAAAGAAATTGGCGATGAAATGTGTCTCAGTATAAAAACTATCAGCACTTATCGGGTCCGGGCCTTAAAAAAGATGGGGATGAAAAATAATGCCGCGTTCACCTATTATGCCATCAAACACAACCTCCTGGAATAACGATTTAAATTGGCCTGAGAGTGCCGGGAGCTTCATTTTCTGGCAAATATCTCCCTATGCCTGCCGGAGTGCCTCCGGTCCCTTTGCCGGCTTGTAGGACGAATCCTACAAAAAAAATAGGGTTTCTCTGATTTACAGAATGCCGCCAAAGTATTAAGGTATAATCCAAGCAGTGGATGTTGATCTCAGCGAGACGAATCCTCTGTTCATGGTAATATTCCCCGAGAGGCGGGATGGGCTGCAACCCCTTGCACAGCCAATCCCGCCTTATTTTTTGCACTCCTGCCTTTAGAAACAGTCCCGCTAAGAATTACTCCGGTTCAGGCGCAAAGCCACTAATCTACCATCACTCCGGGGTTCAACGGCAACTCTCCGGAAGGCGGCCGCACCGCGGCCCTGCCGCTGGGCCAGCGCCAGTAGGGGCGCTGCCGGCGGAAAGGCTGGGCCAGCATGGGGAGCACGCGGTTGTCCCGGGGCGCCAGGTAGCCGGGGACCCCGATGATGAGGTCCGACTGCCGGATATTGAGGCGCAGGCTGCGGTTCAGCCGGTCCCACCAGCTAAAAATCACCGAATAATTAGAGTTGGTCTCCCGGCCGATGACGGAGTGATGCACCCCGTGCATGCGGGGGGTGACGAAAACCCGGTTCAGGCGGCGTTCCCACCCCACCGGCAGCCGCAGGTTGCTGTGGTGGAACATGGTGGCGCAGTTGAACACCACCTCATAGATCACGTAAGTCAGGGGCAAAACGCCGATCAGCCCCACCTGGAGCAGGCGGAAGACCGTGGAGTAGAGCACCTCGCCCCAGTGAAACCGGAACGACGTAGTCACATCCATGTCCGGATCGTCGTGGTGGACGTTATGAAAGCGCCATAACAGGGGGCGGGTGTGGTTGAGGCGGTGCCAGTAATAGAAGGTGAGGTCCATGAGGACGACCCCGGCCGCCACCTGGCCCCAAAGGGGCAGGAACCCCAGGTGCAAGAGGCCGAAGGCATGGTCTTGGGCCCAGACCGCGCCTGCCAATGCCGCCGGCCTGGCGGTGAGCACCCCGGTGACGAAGCCCAGGCCGGTGAGGGCGCCGTTCACCACATAGCGGGGGCCGCGGCTGCGTTTGCGCCGGCGCAGAGGTGAGAGGGATTCCAGGAGCAGCAGCAGCACAAAGGCGGCGGGCACCAAAAACGGCGTAATCTGGCGGGAAATCATCAGGACGTCAGCCATAGGACCCCCGGGATGGACATGCACCCTGAGGAGATGATTGCATCAGCGGTGGCCTCCTACCGTATAGATATAATCCTCAACCCTGGGACCGGCTGATTTTTTCCCAAAAAGACCAGGATTTTAGCTCTTTCCCCAGGTGATAGCGGAGAAAGGCCTTGAAGATCAGCAGGCTTTGGTCCCGCTGCTGGGGCGGAAAGCGCAGGCGGGACAGCTTATGCCGGGGCAGGTCCTGAGCCAGGCGCAACAGCTTCCAGGCGCCGGGGGACAGAGGCAGCAGGGGCCCGGGGGCCTCCTGCCGGCAGGCGACGCAGACCACTCCGCCCCGAGGGAGGCTGAAATTGAGAGGCGCGCCGGGTTCAGCCCCGCAAACCATGCAGGGGTGGAGTCGAGGCCGGTAGCCCCCCAGGCCCAGGAGATGGAGGAGAAACGCGGGCAGCAGGGAATCAGGCGGCAACCCTTGCTCCAGGAGGGCCAGGGCTTCCTCCAGGGCGGCGAAAATCTCCTGGTAGGCCTCCGGGGGGCCGGCCAAAAGACCCGCCACTTCGGCCAGCACCGCGGCCGCGCCCAGGCGTTTCAAGTCCCGGCGCAGACTGGGAAAGGATTGGACCAGTTCGCCCTTCTGCAGGAACTCCAGGTCCCGGCCGGAGCGCGGCGACAGGAAAAATAATACCCGGCTCAGCGGCTCCAGGCAGTGGGCGAAGCGCCGGCGGCTTTTCCGGGCGTGCTTGGCGATGCCCGTGACGGGACCCTGCTCCGGGGTGAGGAAAGTCACCAGCAGGTCGGCTTCGCCGTATTCACGCACCGTCAAGATAATGGCCGGGGTCTGACGCTCAGCCATGGGTCATTCCAGCCGGTACTTATCCCGCAGGCGCCTCGACACCTCTCGCAGCCAGGCATAGGCCTCGGCCACGGTCTTTTCCCGGTCGGGATTAATCAGACAGCAGGTGGCGGGAG
>JBAZKX010000111.1:0-6941 GCA_041650575.1 Desulfobaccales bacterium | reverse complement strand
AATCCCCAGGTCATCGGCAAAGACCACCGCGCCGTTGTTGCCGGCGTACACCGGGCTGTTGACCAGGGAGGCCAGGTCCTCGCCCATATGAGTCTGCTGGTCCACGGCTTTGCCCTGGTAGATATAGGTGCGCCGGTCCCCGAAGCGCGCCATGGGCTTGCCGTAGAAGCGCTGAAAAGCCCCGGACCATAAGGGCTGCGGATTGCTTTGGAGGCCGAGCTTCCGGTAGGTCTCATGGTTCTTGACCCGCAGGTTGCGGTTGACTTCGAGGTAGGAGCCCAACAGGTCGCTGGGATTGGGCACCGGTAAGGTGGAGGCCACCTTGCGCAAAAAGGTGTCAGGGAGATTGAGGCTGTCGTGCCGCCACTTGCGCGGTTTGGCCTTCAGGGACACCGCCTGCTTGACTTCGTGGCCCACCGGCGGCCGGACCAGCAGTTCCACCTGAAACGCGGCCGCGCCTTCCTGGGGCACCGGGAACAGCACGACGTAGTCTCCCTTGGTCCCCTTGGGGTTGGGATAACCCTGATAGAACCGGTCTCCCACCCGGAGGCCGGACTCTTTGACTTCTTTGTTGAGGTGATAGCAGATGACCCCGGTACCGCCGGCATGGAGCAGATGGCTCACGGCCTGGTAGGCTATGGTGACGGGCACCAGGTCGATGACCACCTCCCGGGTGAGGGTGGCGGTATGGCCGCGCAGCAGGTGGCTCCAGGAGCGGTCCCAGGCCTCAACGGTTAAAGTGGCCTTGCCTTCCTTAAAACCCAGGGCCTTGGGCTCCAGGGTTGCGGGGATCTCGACGGTCTCGCCCCGAGTCCCGCCCGGGGGAAAGCTGCGGTCCAGCACCACCTTGCTCTGCTCCCCCTGGGAAAACGTGACTTTGACCTTTTTCAAGCCGCTGGTCTGGTCGGCGGCCACCACCGTCAAGTCGGTTTTGGCGCCCACCGACTCCACCGGGGTTTTTAGCGCCACGGTGGGGTCGTCGAAGTCCAGGTGGCCCACCGCCATCCACAGCAGGATGACGATGAGACCCAGCCCCGCCGCGCCCCAGAAGAGATAGCCGAGGGTCCGGCCCCAACGCTGTTTCCAGTTCTTAGCCATAGGTGTATAGTAACAGGTATGGGGCCGGGGAGCAAGGCAACCGGGCCTTTCAAGAGCTACCCCAGATGACGGAGAAGGTCAATGGCGTCCTCCGAAGAGATCACTCTCGCGGTGGGGGGCATGCACTGCGCCGCCTGCGTGGCCCGGGTGGAACGGGCCCTGACGGCCGCCCCCGGAGTGGAACTGGCCGTGGTCAACCTGGCTACCCGCCAGGCGAGGGTCAGATATAATCCCCGCCTGATCGGCCCGGAGGCCCTCGTCCAGGTGGTCAAGGACGCGGGCTATGAGGTGGAGGGGACCTCTCGAGAGCAGCGGGCGCCTAAGTCGCCCGAGGCCGAAGTCAGAGAATTCCGCCGCCGCTTCCTGGTGGCCCTGGTCCTGAGCCTGCCGGTGTGGCTCTTCATGGTTCCGCCGATCGCGTCGGCCACGGGCTTGAGCCACCACGCCATGGCCTATATCCTGCTCCTCTGCGCCACCCCGGTGATGTTTTACTCCGGGGCCTCGTTTTTCACCGGGGCGGTGAGCGCCGCCCGGCACCTGTCCACCAACATGGACACCCTGGTGGCCCTGGGCACCTCCGCGGCTTACTTTTACTCCGCCTGGGTCACGTTCTTCCCGGAGACCGTGGCGGCCGCGGGCCACGAACCCGCGGTGTACTACGATACCGCGGTGATGATCATCACCTTTATCCTGTTGGGCCGCTGGCTGGAGGCCCGCACCCGGGGCCGGGCCTCGGAGGCCCTGCGCCGCCTCTTTGCCCTGGCGCCGCCCACCGCCAGGGTGCGCCGGGACGGCACCGAGCAGGAAGTGCCCCTGGCCGAGGTGGCCGCGGGCGACCTGGTGGTGGTGCGGCCCGGGGAAAAGATTCCCGTGGACGGGGTGGTGGCGGAAGGCAAGAGCAGCGTGGACGAATCCATGCTCACCGGGGAGAGTATGCCCGTGCCCAAGGAGCCCGGGATCGAGGTTTGGGGCGCCACCCTGAATCAGCGGGGTTTTCTGGTCTTTAAGGCCACCCGGGTGGGCCGGGACATGGTGCTGTCGCAGATCATCCGGCTGGTGGAGGAGGCCCAGACCAGCAAGGCCCCCATCCAGCACCTGGTGGATCAGGTGGCGGGCATCTTCGTGCCGGTGGTCATGGGGCTGGCGGCCCTGACCTTCCTATGCTGGTACTTTTGGGGGCCGGCCCCCGCATTCAGCCGGGCCGTCATCTCCCTGGTGGCGGTGCTCATCATCGCCTGCCCCTGCGCCATGGGGCTGGCCACTCCCACCGCGGTGATGGTGGGCTCGGGCCGGGGCGCGGAGCTGGGTATCCTGATGCGGGGCGGCGAGGCCCTGCAGCGGGCCTACCGCCTGACCACCGTGGTCTTTGACAAGACCGGCACCCTCACCCGGGGCACGCCCCAGGTGACGGACGTCCACGCCTGGGAGCACTGGAACGCCGAGGCGGTTCTGGCCTATGCCGCAGCCCTGGAGGAAAAATCCGAACACCCCCTGGCCGAAGCAATCAGCCACGCCGCCGGGTCGCAAAACCTGGAACTCCCCCGGGTGGATGACTTTCAGGCCGTGCCGGGGCTGGGCGTGGAGGCCAAAATCGACGGCCAGGAGGTGTTCATCGGCAACCTGGCCTTCCTCACGCAAAAAGGCGTAGCGTCGGCGGAACTCACCGCTCACCAGAACCGCTTGTCCCGGGAAGGCAAGACCGCGGTCTTTCTGGCGGTGGCCGGTAAACCCGTGGGGGTGATCGCCGCGGCCGACACCTTGAAACCCCGGGCCGCCCAGACCGTGGCGGCGCTCAAGCAGATGGGCCTGAAGATCCTCCTGTTGAGCGGCGATAATCAGCAGACCGCGGCTGCGGTGGCAGGAAGCGTCGGTATCGAAGAGGTCCTGGCCGAGGTGCTGCCCGGGGACAAGGCCCAAAAGGTGGCGGAACTCCAGGCCGCGGGCGAAGTGGTGGCCATGGTGGGGGACGGCATCAACGACGCCCCGGCCCTGGCCCAGGCCGACGTGGGCATCGCCTTGGGCACCGGCGCGGACGTGGCGTTAGAGGCCGCGGACCTGACCCTCATCCGGGACGACCTGGACCTCATCCCCCAGGCCATCCAACTCTCCCGGCGCATGATGCGCATCATCCGCCAGAACCTCTTTTGGGCCTTCTGCTATAACATCGTGGCCTTGCCCGTGGCCGCGGGGGTCTTCTACCCCCTCTGGGGCTGGACCCTGAACCCGGCCCTGGCCGCCGCGGCCATGGCCATGAGCTCGGTCTCCGTGGTCACCAACTCCCTTCGCCTGCGGCGCTTTAAAGGCTGAAGGTAGGGCGGGCGTCCCCGCCCGCCACGCCCCGGTACAAGGCACAGGGCGGCAATTTGCTAATCTAGGCAATGAGGACAGATTTGAAGCTGCGTGAAAAAGCTGAAGGGACGTGGCGCTTAAAAATTGTGGCCGGTAGCCGCAGGCTTTAGCCTGCGCTTGCACAGATGGGCCACCTGTGCAGCTTCAACGTGCTTGCCAGGCTGACTGACTTCCTACCCAAGCGGGAGAGCCTGCTGGTCTAATCAATCTCCTCGGCGCGGATGAGACTTCCCAGTGCCCGTTTCATCCTGTCCATGCCGTCCTCAAACAAGACCGAATGCAAAACACGGTAACTGAACTTCAGGAGGGCCAGGTCATCTGCCTGGAGCTCTTCCACTATCTGCGCGTCCAGCGGGTAAATCTCGAGAAAGGCCGGCTCGGCGATCAGGCGGCGGAAGCGGTCGAGATCGTAGGCGAGGATAGCGATGAGGTCTTGTAACGGGGCGTCCACTGCGAGGGGTTCCTTGAGGCCTTCCTTGAGTAAAATTTCGATCCATTCTTTCCGGCCCCGGTCGTACTCCTCAAATCCCTGGTTGGCTATCCAGGAGGCCAGCGTCCACTCCTCCCCGCGGTCGAAGCCCCGGCAATACTCCAAGCGGCGGCAAAAGTAATGGTCCACCACGCCCTCATTGGTAAGCTGGCTGCCCATGGTGATGGGAAAGAGGCGGCAGGCCGCGGGACGCCGGGCATATACCGTGCAGCCCTGGGGCCCCAGGAAAGGGCAGCCGCCCTCAGGCGAGCGGAACGCATCCATGAAGATAAGGGGCAGATGGGAGCGGGCCTCGGTTTCCCGGAGGGTGTAGCGCCGGAGGAACTCTCCGGAAGTGATCCCCAGATGCTGCTTCAAACACAGGATATCGTAGGGGCTCAAGACGATGGTGGGTGTGCGGCAACAGCGGTTAAAGCAGGCCAGGCCCGCGTGGCACTGAAAGGTGAAGCGGCTGTCCAACGTCAGGCCGGCCTGGTCCGGCTGCTGGTAGAGGGAGACCGCGGCCGGTTTATCTGGAGCCATGGGGGAAAACGCCTCCGGAGCGAAGAGTGTTGGCCATCCCTGCCAGTTTATCAATCAAATGAAGCCTGCCGCAAGGGTTAGCGGTGTCCACCATGCCCGCCGCGGCCGCCGGAATGCCCGCCCCTGCCGCGACCGTCGAAGTGCCCTCGCAAGCGAGGGGCATAATAGTAGCCATGCGGGGCAGAGTAATAGGGGTAATAATAGTACGGGTAGCTATAGGTGGAGGGATAATAGCCCTCGTAAGGGTAATAATCTCCATATCCCGAATAACCCGAATAAGGCGCACACGCGGCTAATGTCAGGAGCAGATAGAGGATAATCCACATGGTCTTGACCTCGCAGCTTTGCCGGGGCCTCTCCCCGGCGGCTTCTTTAAAGTTAAGACCTTGGAGGAGATTTTCAAGAAATGCCGATTACCGGGGAGCCGGAAAAGAAGTCATTCGCAGGAGGGCGCGGCGGGGCCGGGTTCGCAGGGGAAAATTTATCGCGGCTAACTCTCTTTTTTTTCGCTCCCGGGGTTTCATGGCTTGCCCTCGAATCTTAACTTAAATTATAGGCGCTTAGATATCCCTTGAGGGCTTAGATGGGGAGGCCAGCCACAGATCAGGCCTTTACGGCCCTGTAGGGCTGAAAGAATAATGGCTGAAAGAGGAGAACAGTGATGCATAGTAAAACCAACTTCTGGCTAGCTCTGTTTTTGGCCGCTTCGTTGCTCATCCCTGCCCTGGGGCAGGCTAAGGAGGAACCCGCTGATAAAGGCAAGGCGCAGTGGCAACAACTGATTAAGAACCTTAACATGGCCCCCGATAAGGCTAAAAGCTTCCAGGCAGTTGAGGAGAAATACGGGCAGATCCGGCAAGACATCACCGCCCAGATCAAGCAAAATGAGGACGACCTGGAGAAAGCCATGGGCGCGACTCAACCGGATGACACCAAACTCAAGGAATTGGTCGCCAATGTCATTGCCGGCCATAAGAAACTCTTTGAAACCTTCAAAGAGGAGCGGCAAGCAGAGATGGCGCTCCTGACCCCGATGCAGCAGGCCAAGTTTCTCCTGGAGTTGAAAAAGTGGTATCAGGAGATGTGCGACCGGTACGAGGAGAAGAAGTAACTGCACCTGTCCGAGAAAACTCGGTCGGCTTTGGGTTGGAGCAAGAAAAATCCCCTTGAACAATCAAGGGGTTTTTATTTATCTGGCTCCCCGGGACGGACTCGAACTGCCGACAAGGCGGTTAATTGCCAATTGAATTCAAAGTGCGACAATTTCATTACAGATTTGATGCGAATGAGCAGCGATGGCGGTGGACATCATAATCAGGAAAAATGTTTCAATACAATAACTTGTGCTATAATATTTTTATTCAAAGGATTGCCCGGTTAGCAGGGGGCCTTGAGGGGATTTTTCTCGGGCCCAGAGGTCCACAAAACCGCAGCCCCGAGGCTCAGAGCCTTTGAAATGAAAAACTCCCGCAACTCTGCGAGGATAACAATAATGCCGAATCCGAACATCAGACCACCCGGCAGCTTCCGGCCATATATCCGGAGCACGATCATTGTTTGGCTCATTATTTGGAGCGCCGCGGTCTTTGGCACCTTCATGTTTATCTTCCATCAGGAAAAAAAGGAAATCCTGGACATAGCCCGGGATTTGGCTCGCTCCCAAATCGAAAAAGACCTGGTGTTCCGCAAGTGGAGCGCCCAGCACGGGGGCGTCTACGTGCCGGTGACCGCGGACACGCCGCCCAATCCTTATCTGTCCAACCTGCCCGAAAGGGACCTGACTACTCCCTCCGGACGTAGGCTGACGCTGATGAATCCTGCCTATATGATGCGGCAGGTTTATGCCCTGAGCAATAACAACCCCGCTAACCCGGGCAACGGCCGGATCACCAGTCTGCGCCCGCTCAATCCCAACAACTCCCCGGACCCCTGGGAAGAGCAAGCGCTTCGAGCCCTGGCCAAGGGAGTTCCCGAAGTCAGCGCCATCGCCAGGGTGGATGGGAAGACTCTCATGATACGGATGATGCGCCCTTTGCCTGCCGATCAGCACTGTTGGAAATGCCATGCAGAGGGTTCCAAGACGGTGGATAATTACGGGGGTATTTCTCTGGGGATAAGGTTAGACCCTTTCCTGGCCGCCGGCCTGAAGCATATGGATTATGTCGGCATCGGCAGTGCGCTCTTGTGGCTCCTGGGAGTGGTGGGCATCGGCTGGGGCGGGCGCCGGCTGGAAAAGAACATGGCGGCATATCAGCTTGTGCAGGAAGCTCAGCAGAAATCGGAAAAGAAATTCCGCAAACTTTTTGAAGAGGCCAGTGATGCCATTATTCTCACGGAAAGGGGCACCCACGCCATTATTGATTGCAACCAGGCCACCTGTGAGTTGTGGGGCAGGAGCAAAGAGGAGTTGATCGGCAAAACGGATGATATCCTGCACCCTCCGGAGGCGCCCTGGGAAATCCAGGTGGACGCCCTGCATCAG
>JBAZKX010000110.1:0-7105 GCA_041650575.1 Desulfobaccales bacterium | reverse complement strand
TGCAGCTTTGTCAGGTTATTCACCTGGTCAGGCGACTTTGACTTCGATCTTCCGGGGTTTGGCCTTCTCCACTTTGTGCATCACCAGGCGCAGCACCCCGTCCTTCATGGTGGCCTCGATCTTGCTCTGATCGATGAGGCTCCCCAGGTGGAAATCCCGCTGGTAATCCCCGGTATAGTATTCCTGGTCCACCATGGTTTCCCCGGCTCCCAGGGGCGGGCCCACCTCGCCGTAAATGGTGAGATGGTTGTCCTTGAGGTCCAGGGTGACTTTATCGCCGGTGACCCCAGGCATATCGGCCACCAGGACCAGGGTCTCAGGGGTCTCGAAAATATCTACCGCGGGCACAAAGACCCGGCCGGGCCGGACCCGTTCCCCCTGGGCCGGAACCTCTTCTTTGGCCTTGGCTTGCAGTTCTTGTTCAGCCATACGCGAACCTCCTTACGCGACCTTCACTTCGATCTTGCGGGGTTTGATTTCTTCGGGTTTGGCCATCTTAACGGTCAGGACGCCGTCTTTGCAGGTGGCTTCCACCTTATCGCCCTTGACCTGCGCCGGCAGGGCCACGATCCGCCGGAAAAATCCGGATTCCCGTTCCCGGCGGTGATAGTTGACCTGCTTGTCTTCGGCCGGAATCTTGCGTTCGCCCCGCAATATCAGGTTGTTGTCCTGCAAGGTGATCTCCAGGTCTTCGGCCTTGACCCCGGGGAGTTCGGCCCGGACATAGAGATGGTCTTTGTCTTCCGAGAGGTTCACCAGGGGGTAAACCCCGGCGCGCCACGGCACCCGTTCCGGGCCGTAGGTGTCCTGGAACAGCCGGTTCATGCGGCGCTGGAGTTGCTCCAGTTCCCGGAGCGGATTCCACGCCGGTTCCCTGAAAAAAATAGGCATACTGTTTTCCTCCGTAATATATGAGATTCTCAGGATTTTCTGTGGTTAACTAAAGTTAATTTAAGCACGGCCCCCTCCCCGGTCAAGGGCCTTACCGGTTGAAAATTAAGAAATTTTTCTATACATAGTGGTGAGTCGGCGACCTGCCGCAGGAGAGGAATACTAATGGCATTTCCCTGGAATGACGTGACCTGGGTGCTCCTGGACATGGACGGCACCCTGCTGGACAAACATTTCGACGATTACTTCTGGGAAACCCTGGTGCCGGAGGAATACGCCCGGCGGCAGGGCCTGGACCTGGCCCTGGCCCGGGACCTGGTCTTCGCCCGCTATCAGCGGGAGGAGGGCACTCTCAACTGGACGGATATCGATTTCTGGTCCCGGGAGCTGGAACTGGACATCCCGGCCTTAAAAGAAGGCATCCGCCACCTGATCGAAGTGCACCCGGACACGGAGGATTTTCTCAAGTTTTTGAGATTAAAAGAAAAACTGGTGGCGCTGGTGACCAACGCCCACTACAAGACCCTGAGCCTCAAGATGAACCACACCGGGCTGTTGGGCTATTTCGACGAGGTGATTTCGTCCTTCGACCTGGGCGCGCCCAAGGAAGAGATGCGCTTCTGGGAGATCCTCCACGACCGCCTGGGCTTCGACCCCAGCCGCGCCCTGTTGGTGGATGACAACGCCGACGCCCTGGCCTCCGCCCGCACCTTCGGCATCAAATACCCATATTTCAAAGCCAAATCCAGCTCCCGCCAGGACGCCAAGGCCCACCTGGAGTTTCCTTCCATCGAAAGCTTTCACGAAATAATGTGAAGGCAGTTGTCAGTAGCCAGTTGTCAGTGGTTAGTGGTCAGATGAAATAAGCAGCCGAACCCTGAGGGCCGCATCACATATAGCGGTTGGCAAAAGTTCCTTCCTTTTATTCCCTCTCCCCCCGGCGGGGGGAGAGGGTTAGGGTGAGGGGGGGAACCTTTTGGCAAGGGTTTAACTGATAACTGCTCCCTACTGCGGCATTCTTTTAATCCGCGCTCCCAGAGCCGAGAGTTTCTCCACCAAATTCGCGTAGCCCCGGTCCAGGTGATAGACCCGGAGGACTTCGGTCGTGCCCTGGGCCGCCAGGCCGGCCACCACCAGGGAGGCGCTGGCCCTGAGGTCCGTGGCCATTACCGGCGCGCCGTGGAGTTGGCGCCGTTCCCGGACGATGGCGAGATTGCCGGACACGGTGATATCCGCGCCCAGGCGGCGCAGTTCGCTGACGTGCATAAAGCGGTTCTCGAAGATGGTTTCGGTGATGACGCTGGCGCCCTTGGCCAGGGACATGAGGGCCATGAACTGGGCCTGCATATCCGTGGGGAAGCCCGGGTAAGGCCGGGTTGCGACGTCCACGCCGGTGAGGGACCCGCCCGGCTCCACCACGATACGGCTATCCTCGGCCTTAATGCGCACCCCGGCCTCGTGGAATTTTTCCAGCACGGCAGCCATATAAGGCACCGGGGCATTGGTAATGGTGACCCGGCCTTTGGTGATGGCCGCGGCTGCGAGATAAGTCCCCGCCTCGATGCGGTCGCTCATGATGGTATAGGAGGTGGGGGTCAACTCCGGTACGCCATGAATGGTGAGGACGTCGGTGCCGATGCCTTCGATCTGGGCCCCCATAGCCGTGAGAAACCGGCCCAGGTCCGAGACTTCGGGTTCCTGGGCGGCGTTGATGATTCTCGTGGTCCCCTTGGCCAGGGTGGCGGCCATCATCAGGTTTTCGGTGCCGGTGACCGTGGGCAGGTCCAGGGTGATGTCGGCGCCGTGCAGCCGTTTGGCCTTGGCCTCCACGTAGCCCTGGTTCAGGGTGATCTTGACTCCCATGGCCTCCAGGCCCTTCAGGTGCTGGTCGATGGGCCGGGCTCCGATGGCGCAGCCGCCGGGCAGGGACACGCTGGCCTGCCGGGCCCGGGCCACCAGCGGCCCCAGGACCAGGACCGCGGCCCGCATGGTCTTCACCGTCTCATAGGGGGCCATCCAGCCGGTGAGACGGGTGGAATCCACCACCAGGGGCTCGCCGTCTTCAAACTGCACCCCCATGAGGCCCAGCAGCCTTTTGGTGGTGCGGATATCGGCCAGAGGCGGCACGTTGGCGAGCCGATGCACCCCCGGGGCCAGCAGGGTGGCCGCAATAATGGGCAGCGCCGCGTTCTTGGCCCCGCTGATCGAAACCTCCCCGTTCAGGGGCACTCCGCCTTCAATGACGATTTTATCCATTCAGTATTTCCATGTAGGGTGGGCACCGCCCACCATCTCGAGAATTTGTTGAAGTTATGGTGGGCCGTGCACACCCTTAACTAAAGATCTTCGGCCAGGAGGTCCAGAAGCCCGGGCGCTAAGACTTCCCGCTTGAATTGCCGTATCCGCTTTTCCGCCAGCCGGATGTAATCCGTCTCGATTTCATAGCCCAGGTAATGCCGCTTGCCCGTAAGCGCGGCGATGGCCGTGCTGCCGCTCCCCATGAAGGGGTCCAGGACGACGTCGCCTGCATAGGTATAAAGTTGGATGAGGCGGTAGGGCAGGGCCACCGGGAAGGGGGCCGGGTGCCCGATGGATCGGGCCGACACCGCCGGGAAGGTCCAGACGCTCTTGGTGAACTCCAGGAACTCCTCCTTGGAGATGGTGGCCTGGCGCTTTTCGGGGTTCTTCCGGGAAAATCCCGCCTTGGAAAAGATCAGGATGTATTCGTGCACGTCCCGAAGGGTCGGGTTGGCCGGGGAGCGCCAACTGCCCCAGGCCGTGGAGGGCGAGGCGCTCGAGGCTTTGTTCCAGATGACTTCCCCCCGCATGAGGAAGCCGATCTCCGTCATGTCCCGCACGATATAGGAATGGAGCGGGATATAGGGCTTGCGCCCCAGGTTGGCGATGTTGACGCAGGCCCGGCCTCCCGGCGCCAGGACCCGGTGAACCTCCTGCCACACCCGGCGCAGGAAGGCTAGGTATTCCTCCAGGGTGATGTCCCGGTCGTACTCCTTGCCTACGTTATAGGGGGGTGACGTCACCATCAGGTGGATACTGTGGTCCGGGATTTCCTCCATGGCCTCCGAGGATTTCACCACGATCGTATTCAACAACTCCGCCGGGAGGGGGTTTTCGACATAGTCGCCGGCTTCGACCGCGGGGACCTGGGAGTAGAGCTTGCTGGCGTAGAAAGACGAGGCATCGTGGGAGATTCTCCCCGGTGTGCCGAAGGCGCTGGTGCGGGTCTTCTTTTTGGCGGGATTATTTTTCATGTGCCGCCGCGGTCCCTCATGTCCCTGATTTTACCTTGGTTTGTGCGGCCCCTCTATGGTAGGATATTATATTGAGGCACGTATGGCAAGGAAAGGAAATTTATGAACTGGTGGTTGTTGGCCGGGGTGCCCGTCACCTCTTTCATCGTGGCCCTGTCCGGGGCCCTGATGCCCGGCCCGCTCTTGACCCTCACCGTGGGGGAGGCGGCCCGCCGGGGCTTCTGGGCCGGACCCCTGATCATCGTGGGCCACGCCCTGCTCGAGCTGGCCCTGGTCCTGCTGCTGCTGGCCGGGGTGGGCGTCTGGCTGCACCGCCCGGTGGTCCTGGGTCTGGTAGGTGTGGTGGGCGCCGGCCTGTTGGGTTGGATGGGAGTCGGGCTCCTCAAGGCCTCCCGTCACAGCCGCCTGGAATTCGACCCCCAAAAGGATTCGGGCCTGCACCCGATCCTGGCCGGGGTCTTTATGAGCGCCGCCAACCCCTATTGGCTCATCTGGTGGCTGACCATCGGCCTGGGCTACGTGTTGTTTTCCATGCAGTACGGCCTCCTGGGAGTGGCCCTCTTTTTCATCGGCCATATCCTGGCCGACTTCGCCTGGTACACCCTGGTGTCCGGCGCGGTGGCCCAGGGCCGGCGCTTTATTTCGGATCGCATCTACCGCGGCTTTCTGGCCGCGTGCGGGGTCTTTCTCTTTGGCTTCGGAGGCTACTTCGGCATCCAGGGAGTGAACTTTCTGCTCAATTCGTAATTGTAGGGGCGGACCTAGGTGTCCGCCCTTTTCGAGGGCGCACACGCAAATGCGCCCCTACAGGGGAGTGCTTATATATGATTCAAAAGGGACTGACGGTGGGGTTACTGGAAGTGAACTGCTGGATCCTGGGCGATGAGGAGACCCGGGAAGCCGTGGTCATCGACCCCGGGGGCGACGAAGACGAGATCCTCGATGTCCTGAACCGTAACAACCTTAAACTGAAATTGATCATCGACACCCACGGCCATTTCGACCACGTGGATGCCAACCAGCCCTTAAAGGACGCCACCGGGGCCCAAATCGCCATCCACGAAGCCGACGCCCAGATGCTCATCAAACCCTCATCGGAGGCCATGTTTTTCACCGGCAACCGCCTGCGCCTCTCCCAGCCGGATATCCTCCTGAAGGAAGGCGATATCCTCAGCTTCGGAGAATACCGCTTGAAGGTCCTCCATACCCCGGGGCATACTCCGGGAGGCATCAGCCTGGTGCTGGAAAACCATACCTACGTTTACGTGGGCGACCTGCTCTTTGCCGGGTCCATCGGCCGCACCGACTTTCCCGGCGGCAGCTATGACGCCCTGATCAACGCGGTCAAAACCAAGATCTTCCCCCTGGGAGATAACTACAACGTGTACCCGGGCCACGGTCCGGTGACCACCGTCGGCCAGGAACGCCAATATAACCCGTTTTTTTAATAGCGGGGCGAAAAGGGTAAAAGGGCAAAAGGCGAAAAGGGGAAATACCCGGCAAGGCCATTTTTCTTGTCCTTTTCCCTTTTAACCTCTTCGCCTTTTTCCCTAATACAGAAACTACCTTGAGAAAACTGCCATGCTGTTCATAGGCAAACGCATCTTGCTTGGGGTTTCCGGCGGCATTGCGGCCTACAAGGCCGCGGAGCTCGTGCGGCGGCTGGTGGGCCTGGGGGCCCGGGTCAAGGTGGTGATGACCCGGTCGGCCCAGGAGTTCGTGGGGCCGCTGACCTTTGCCGCGCTCAGCGGGGAGAAGGTGGCCACGGCCATGTTCGGGCCGGAGAGCGAGCCCCTGGAACACGTGGCCCTGGGGCAGGAGGTGGACGCCATCGTCCTGGCCCCGGCCACCGCCAATCTCATCGGCAAGCTGGCCGGGGGGATCGGCGACGATTTGCTCACCACCATCATGCTGGCGGCCACCAAACCGGTGCTGCTGTGCCCGGCCATGAACGTCGAGATGTGGGCCAATCCGGCGGTGCAGGACAACCTGGTCCGGCTTCAGGCGCGGGGCATTATCGTGATGGAGCCCGCGGCCGGGTCCCTGGCCTGCGGCGCGGTGGGGTTTGGCCGCCTGCCGGAGCCCGACCTGATCGTGGAGGCCCTGGCCCGCCTGGTCAGTCCCCAGGACCTGGCCGGGTGCAAGGTACTGGTTACCGCGGGGCCTACCCATGAAGACTTCGACCCGGTGCGGTTTTTAACCAACCGGTCCAGCGGCAAGCAGGGGTATGCCCTGGCCCGGGTGGCCTGGCGCCGGGGCGCGGAGGTCACCCTGGTGAGCGGCCCCAGCGCCCTGGCCGCGCCGTATGGGGTCAACCGCATCATGGTCCGTTCCGCCCGGGATATGCTGGCCGCGGTGCGGGAGCGCTTTCCGGAGACGGACGTGTTGCTGATGGCCGCGGCGGTCAGCGACTACCGGCCCACCCAGGCGGAAATTTTGAAGATCAAGCGCTGCCATGAGGAGATGCAGTTCCATCTCACCCAGAATGCCGACATCTTGAAACAGATGGCCCCTAAGAAAACCCGGCAGATCGTGGTGGGGTTCGCGGCCGAGACCCATGACCTGGAGGCCGAGGCCCGGCGGAAGATGCGGGAGAAACATCTGGACATCATCGTGGCCAATGACGTCAACCGGCCGGATTCCGGGTTTCAGGTGGACACCAACGAGGTCACCATCATCCCCCGGGAGGGCGATCCCATGCCCCTGCCGCTCTTGAGCAAAGAGGAAGTAGCGGCCAAGATCCTGGAGGCGGTGGCCGGGCTCCTGCAGGCCAGGGATCAAGGGACCGGCGCCGGTGCCTGAAGATCCGGTCCAGGAATTGCGGGAACTGGTGGATTCCCTGTCCGGCTGGCTCCGCTATCAGCGGCGCCTGGGCTGGCGGGGCCTGCCCGGGCAGGTCACGGCTCCGCCCGTGGAGCCGGTCAAAACAGCAGAGAAGGTCT
>JBAZKX010000109.1:0-7113 GCA_041650575.1 Desulfobaccales bacterium | reverse complement strand
AAATAAAGATGCAGCGGTCACTGGCCAGTGGTCGGTGATAGCGGGGAAAATCCTGATCATTCATTGGTGGCCAGGCGTCTAGCCTGTGCAGGCTTATGCTGAGGCCTGGGGCTGCGAGGCGATTTTTGTTATATAGATATTGGGTAAACTACCCGGTCCCTATTTCTCGCCGCCGGGCGCGATGTAGCGGGATGGGCGGGTAAGCGCCGCGCCTCCCGCCTTCAGTTGTCGTATGGCAGAAAAATTGAATTTTAGCAGGAGGCCTGACTGTAAATGGTTTTTTTCTTGATGATGTGTTGTTTCTCGTTATTGCTGTTTGGGACCCCCATAAGCAGTGAGTGTTGGGCTGGGGATTTCAAGGTTGCCGTCGATATAGGTCATACCAGAAATACTCCTGGGGCCATCAGCGCCAGAGGCGTGCCTGAATATCTCTTTAATAAGCGCATCGCCACCCTATTGCACCAGAAACTCCTGCATGACCAGAGGTTTAAGGGTTCATTTATGATCAATGAGAGCGGAGATGACCTCTCCCTCCCCGCCAGAGCGGCTCTAGCCGATCGACAGGGCGCGGTTCTGTTTGTCTCTATCCATCATGATTCCGTGGAGCCCAAGGATCTGTCTTACTGGCTTTACCAGGGAAAATTATTGGCCCATTGCGACAAATTCGCCGGATACTCCATATTTTACTCCGAGGAAAACGGCAGCCCCCTCAACAGCTTAACCTTTGCCGTGATCCTCGGTTCAGAGATGTTGCGGAATGGTTTTTGCCCCACCTTGCATCATGCCGAAAAATTTACGGGAGGGGACAAAGATTTGATCGATAGAATCAGAGGGGTCTATAAATATAACAAATTAGTTGTCTTGAGAACTACTGAAATGCCGGCGGTATTATTTGAATGCGGGGTCATAAAAAATAGCAATGAAGAACTACAACTTAGTAATTCCGACTATCAACAGCGTATGGTTGATGCGCTTTTCAATGCTATAAAGATATATTCAACCCAGATAATCAATGACAATATGAATCAAAAAGACTGAGTCCGCTCACGGCAGAAATTTCGAAGGAAATTGAGGTCAGAAGATCTCAAGGCTTACTGGAGATATGCACGTCTGGGCTTTACTCCTGCAGGGATTCAATCAGATCGAGCCAACCTTCCAGCCCGAGCCCCGAAGTGAATTCATCGTCGGGGGCCGGCGGGGGGCTGCTTTCATCCACCACCATCTCCGCGGTCACCAGGCAGACGGGCCAGCCCGGGCGGCCCGGGGGCAGGTGGCCTTGGGCCACCCGGCGGTACACCGCGAAGGCCTGGTCATCGCACCGCACCTGGTACTGCTCTCCCCCCCGGGTCAGGGTCAGCGTCCGGCCCCAGAGGCCCAGTTCCCGGAACCGGGCCTGAATCCGGTCCAAAAGCTCCGCCGGGGA
The DNA here is from genome assembly GCA_041650575.1 of Desulfobaccales bacterium. GTDB lineage: Bacteria > Desulfobacterota > Desulfobaccia > Desulfobaccales > 0-14-0-80-60-11 > 0-14-0-80-60-11. The sequence continues at coordinate 5,690 of JBAZKX010000109.1, read as the reverse complement.
GAGGTCAGCCACAGGGACCGCTGCCGTCATGGGGGTTATCCGGTTGCCGCCGGGGGCGGCGCCCCGAAATTCTCGGTATAGCGCTGCCAAAACTCCGGGACGGTCAGCCGGTGTTCCTGAGTGCCTTGATGTTCCACCGAAAAGCTCGCCAGGATCGCGCCCATGCGGGCCGCTTCCGGCCAGTCCAGGCCCAGGGCCAGGCCTTTGAGCAGACCGGCCCGATAGGCATCCCCCGCTCCGGTGGGGTCCTGCACCTGCCTGGCCGGCACCGCCGGAATCTCGACCACCCCCTGAGCAGTCCGGATCATAGAGCCCTGTTCCGCCCTGGTGGTGATGAGGGTGGGGGTAAGGGTCAGGACCCCGGCTTCGTCGAGGCCGGTCTTCTGGCGGAACATCTCCAACTCATAGTCGTTGACAATGAGGGCCAGGGCGCGGTAGGCCATCTCTTTCAGGTCGTCCCCGCCCCAAGCCGGGATGCTCTGCCCCGGATCGAAGATGTATCGCACCCCCCGGTATTTGTACGCCCGGGTATAGATGCGCATGTCCTCCAGACTCCCCGGCGCCACGATGGCCAGGGCCGCGGCCGGGTCCAGGTCGTCAAAGCGGTAATCCGACGTGAACTTCATGGCCCCGGGATTGAACCCGGTAATCTGGTTGTCGGATAAATCCGTGGTGATGTAAGCCCCGGCGGTAAACTCCTGGGGAATTTCCTTGATGCCGGTAAGCGGCAGCCCCAGCCCCTCCAGCCACTCCCGATAGGGGCCGAAATCCCGCCCCGCGGTGGCCAGGATGATCGGCCGCTCCTGTAACAACGCCAGGTTGAAAGCAATGTTGCCCGCGGTGCCGCCGAAGCGCTCGGTCAAGCCGTTGACCATGAAACAGACGTTGAGGATGTGAATCTTCTCGGGCAGGATGTGATCCGCAAACCGCCCGGGAAAATCCATGATCCGGTCATATGCCAACGACCCGGAAACAAAAATGTGCATTGCACCTCCAACACTCTGGTGGTTAGGGAGACCGAGAGAATCAGCAGTTGACCCGAAAATACCAGCACTGCTCACCACTGCTTACCGCTCACTCCCGCAAAATACTCTTTCGCCTCCCCCACGGTGTACAGGGAGCCGGTGACCACGATGCGGTCACCGGGTCCGGCCAGGGATTGGGCCTGGCGGATAGCCGCGGCGACCCGGGGGACCTGCATAATTTCCAGGCCGTAAGGTTGGGCCCGTTTGGCCAGGTCCCGGGTGGTGGCGGCCCGGAAGTATTGCGGCTGGGTAAAGATGACCGTTTGGGCCAGGGGCAGGAGCCGGGCCAGGATGGTATCCACGTCCTTATCGGCCATAACTCCCATCACCAGAATGAGCCGGCCGTTGCCCCGGGCGCGTTTGAGATTCTGGCTCAGGGTCAGGGCGGCCGCGGGGTTATGGGCCCCGTCCAGCAGGACCCGGGCGTCTTGGGCGAGTTGTTCCAGGCGGCCCGGCCAGCGGGTGTCGTTCAGGCCCTCCCGGATGGCCGCTTCGGGCAGGGCAAAACCGCTGCGGCCGAGCAATTCCGTCACCGCCAGAGCCAGCGCGGCATTGCCGTACTGGTGCCGGCCCTTCAGGCTGAGGCTCAAACCGGCGTAGTGGTGCGCCAGGCCGGAGTAGTCAAAAGATCCCCCGGTTTTCCCCCTGGTCTTAAAGTCCGCGCCGCCCTGGTAAAGGGGGGCTCCCACCTCTTGGCAGCGGCGGCGGAACAGGTCCAGCACCTGTTTCTGCCGCGCCAAAGTGACCAGCGGCGTTCCGGGCTTGATGACCCCGGCTTTTTCGCCGGCGATGGCCAGCAAACCTTCCCCCAGGTGTTCCTGGTGGTCCCGGGTGATGTTGGTGATCACCGAAACCAGCGGCTGGACGATATTGGTGGCGTCCAGGCGGCCCCCCATGCCGGTCTCCAGGATAATGGGGTCGGCTCCTTCCTGGAGGAAATAGAGAAAGGCCATGGCCGTGGCGAACTCAAAAAAGGTCGGCGGTTCGGAGTCGTCCACTGCGGCCCGCACCTCGTTGATCAGGGCCAGCAGGCGCGCCTCCGTCACCTCCTGATCCTTCAGGCGGAACCGCTCCGTGAAGCTCACCAGGTGGGGGGAGGTGAACAGACCCGCGGGGTAGCCGGCTCGGGTCAGGATGGCGCTGAGCATGGCCGCCACCGACCCCTTGCCGTTAGTGCCGGCGATGTGGATGTAGCGGCCCTGCTGGTAGTCCAGTTGCAGCCGGGCCAGCAGGCTCAGGGTCGAAGACAGGCCGAACTTGATCCCGAACTTCTGTAAATCAAAGACCCAGGCCGTAGCCTGGGCCAAATCGGCAAAGGCCGTCATGCGGGCTCCCCTCAATACTCTTTGTATTCGTGGCTCAACACGGTCTGCCCGTCGGGTTTGAAGCGAATGAGCAGGGTGCTGCGCAGGATCTTGCCTTCCGTCTTTATGGTCGCCTTTTTGATCTGTTTGTTGTCATCCAGGAGGTAAAGCTGATCGGACTGCTGCTGAATTTTGCGATCCTCCGGGCGATAAGGCATGGCCGGCGCATCCTTGAAGCTCTTATACAGGTAGGTGACGCCTTCCGGGGTGCGGTCGATCTCCTGCGGGTCTCCGAAAAGCAGCATAACCTCATTTTTTGTGGTCTGGCCGTTGATGATGCGCTGCACGTGGCGAGGATCAATGGTCTCACCGCTCATGATGCGCCAAGCTCCCAGGAGTCCCGGCAGCAGCAGGATGCCGAGAATCAGCGCCAGCCGGCGCCACCGCCGGCCTCCTTCCGGGTGAACTTTTGGATTCATCTTGGATTCGTTCATACCCCTTTACCTCCTTTCACCTGCCTTGCTTTGCTTGGCCTGCTCCGCTTTAGCTGAGCAGGACCGCAATAATCCCGCTGAGAAAGATGGCGTCAAAGGTGCCGGCCCCGCCGATGGACGCCACCGGAGCTCCCAATTCCCGAATCTGCCACAGGTTCAAAAGATCCGCGCCGATCAGGATCCCCATGGTGCTGGCAATGTAGGCGCAGGGAGCCCGAAGCTCAGGGGGGCAGAAAAGATAGGCCCCCAGAGCCGCCACCAGGGGGGGCGCCAGGCCCGGTACCGCGATCCCCAGGCCTCGCACCGGCCGGGCCAGGCGATTTACCGCCAGCGTTACCACCGCCACCAGGATCGGCAGGCTGACGCCGAAATCTATCCTGCTCATAAGATACACGGAGAGGCCGATGGGAATCAAGGCCCCGCCCACATTTACCGCCAGGATGGTTTCATGGGCCTGTTCCAGCCGGGGCACCCGGAACCGCATACCGAAATACGACACCACCTGTTCTCCTACGACTTCCCGGTTCCTGAATTTATATATGGGGATATTCACCAGGCTGCCCACCAGCGTCAGGATGAGGAGCCAGAACATCAAGCTGGGGGAAAGGCCCAGTTGCAGGAAGGCCTGGCCGATCAGACCCAGCATCAGCAAGGGGAGCATGACCAGGGCGACCAGGAAAAAGCCGAGCATCAGGAGAAAAATCAACGGTGGGAAAATCATCGCCGGCTACCTCTCCTCCAGCCGGTACGACCGGATCTTGAGGTTTAATTCATCCAAAGAGATGCCCAGGATTTCCGCGGCCTGCTGGCGCTGTCCGGCCACCACCTCCAGGGTGCGGCTGATCAATTGGCGCTCCAATTCCGGCAAGCCGGGTTCCTTTTCCGCACCGGCGTCCAACCACCGGCCTTGTTGCTCGAGGGCCGGGGGTAAATCCTCCAGCTTCAGGACCTCCCCCCGGCAGACGATCACGCCCCGCTCAATGACGTTTTCCAGTTCCCGGATATTTCCCGGCCAGGCATATCGCTGGAAAGCCTCAAGCACCTCCGGCGCCAGGGAAACGATCTGCCGGTGGTTCTTTTCCCGGTATTTCTTCAGGAAATAATCCGCCAGCCGCGGCAGGTCTTCCAACCGTTCCCGCAGGGGCGGCAACACCAGGGGGAAAACATTGAGACGATAAAAGAGATCGTCCCGAAACTGTCCCTCCCGCACCATTTTGTCCAGATTGCGATTGGTGGCCGCGATGATGCGCACGTCCACCTTCAGGGTGCGATTGCTCCCCAGGGCTTCGAACTCCCGCGTCTGGAGCACCCTTAAAATCTTGGCCTGCAGGGGCAGACTGAGTTCCCCGATCTCATCCAGGAACAGGGTGCCGTGGTGGGCCAGCAAAAAGCGCCCGTCTTTGCGGTTGACGGCTCCGGTAAAGGCCCCCCGTTCGTGTCCGAAGAGTTCGCTTTCCAGCAGAGTTTCGGGCAGAGCGGCGCAATTGACCACCACGAAGGGGCCGGCCGCCCTGGGGCTGCTCCGGTGGATGGCCTGGGCCACCAATTCCTTGCCGGTCCCGGTTTCACCCAGGAGCAGCACCGTGGCCTCCGAGGGAGCCACCATCTCCAGGAGCTGAAACATCTCCCGAATCCGCGGCGAAGAGCCTAAAACCCCCGGAAATTCAAACACCATATCCCTCTGCTCGTCGCGCCAGCCCGTGGATAACCCCGTGACAGCGGCAGGCAGTGGCGATCAACACGCTGTCCCGGGGGTTTAGGGCCAGGGCCAGGGCCAATAGCTCCCGGGGTGGGTAACCTCCAACCCCGGGCGCCAGTTGCCGGCTGGCCATCACCCTGACCTGACAGCCGGGCAGGTCAAGGGCGGCCAGTTCCTGATGGAGTCCCCGCTCCCGGGATTCTCCGGTGACGGGGCAGACCAAGGGTTCGGCGCAGTCATCCGGACAGAGATGCCGAGCCCGGCTCAGGTAGAGCTCGCCCTGCGGGCCGCGCCGCACCACGGGAGCCAGACGCGCCAACGCCTCCGGCGCCGCTGCCGGCCGCCAGTCCGATCGCGCCAGGGGACCCGCGGTCAGCCACTGGAAGGCCACATGCTGCGGCACCATGGGGATGATCCAGTCCCACTGGGTCCCGGCGCCCAGATGGCTCACTAGGTAGGCCACCGCCTCGGCCCTCACCCGGGGCCCGCCCCCAGCTCCCAGCGCCGCCAGGGCCTCGGGATCCCGATCCACCACCAGAAAACCGGCGGCGTCATCTTCCCGGGCCAGGCGGGCGAGGGCCAGGCGGCCAAATTTTCCGGCCCCCAGAATCAGGTATCGAGCCATGCGGTCATTCTTGCCGTGGAAACACCCCCACCACGGTAGGCAACCAGTACTTCTGCTGATCGATCAAGTTCCCGAGGGAATTCTCCCAGGAAGGTGGAGAAAAGTAATTGAAATCCTTGGTCCTGATAGAGAGTTGTGATTCCGTGCCGCCATCCAGGTTCAAGGCGGAGTCGATATCGAAGCTGCTGCCCTTGAGGAACTGGGCCATCTCGTACAGGCTGAAGAACCGGTTGGAGGTGCTAAACACCAGGATGTTGCCGTTCCGGTCGGTGGCGATCACCGTGCGGTGCGACTTCTTGTCGCTCTCTTTTACTCGTATCTTCCCCTTATAGTCCAGTAACAATGGAAAGGATTGCACTCCTTGGGTCCAGGGCAATTTTTTCGGATCAACCGGGGTGGTGAGCAAATCCAGGATTGTGGCCCGGGGCAGGTCCGGCGAGATGCCTTTGGGCTCCGCCACAAACATCCCCCGCATCTCCCGGTTCCGGGTGGGGCCGACGGGCTTACCGTCCGCTATGATCAGGCCGCAGGGCTTGCCGTCTT
>JBAZKX010000108.1:0-7156 GCA_041650575.1 Desulfobaccales bacterium | reverse complement strand
CTCACGGCCAGTCAGGGCACGGCGGCGGGCTATTCCATAACCGATGCGAGTGGCCAATATGCGGTATCACCAACGATGACGGGGACGGTCACCGGATCGGATAGTTTCACCGTGCTCGGCCAGACCTACTCCGGCAAGGTGGTAACCACGCCGGATCTGAACGAGGGGACATACAACTTATACTCGTTTTATTATAGTAACGATTGTGTGAGTCATGATTTAAGATATGAATGTACGGCCTGGTGGTATGGTTGTGTCCAATGGGGCTGGGCAGATTACGGTTGTAATGGATATTCCTGGATAAATCACGGCGATGGGTCGCCTACCTATACCCTGGTAGTGGACCGGACGCCGCCGGCAGCAGGGGAAATGCTGTGGGACGCAGATTATTACAGCGGCGCCGTCACGGACAACCTGGTGGTAGGCCCTTATGGGATAAAGAAGATTTCGGTGAATGGTGTAAGTGATGGAGTAAGCGGGATTGCCAGCGTCCAGTTCGAAAGTTTCAATCCGGGCAACGGCAGCGTGTACCATTCGGTTCCAGGCTGGTACGACGCCTCGAGGCAAAGGGTAGGGATAGGAACGGATCAGTCTGGGTCTGTTGCCGTCGGTGCCCATCTGCCGAACACAAGCGGTCCCCTGGGGCTTCGGTTCATCATCACCGACAATGCGGGGAACAGGCGGGTGGTCGAAAACACCGTCGGTTATAACCTGGACCCTCCGGCTATTGTCTCCTGGCAATACTACCGTTCCGACAACGGCTGGCATGAGCTCACCTCTGGCGATCTATCCTTGCGTTCCAACGCCCCGGTGGGCGTATTCATGATCCATGTTGTGGTGGAGCCGCGCAACTATGACCAGGTGTTTGTGGAGCCGCTAAGCGGCACCTGCACGATACCTGTAGGGCAGACGGAATGCACTCTCGACGCCAATATTGTTCCCACTCCTGGGACAATGGAATTGCATAATACGTATTGCTATGTAAAAGACCCGAATAATATTAGCACCTCTCCATCTAAACAAACAATCTTTGGATGGGATTTGGTCCCTCCCTCCATCACTTCCTACACTTTGGATCTTCGGAGCCAGACAGTTACATTCCAGATTAATGAGCCTCAGACCGGGGCGTTTGAGGGGACGGTCGGGGTTGCCAGGGGCTGGTTGCTGGCGCGTAACTCCGCTACCGGCCAGGAGATGCAACTAAACGGCACAATTACCAGTGTGGAGGGGGATACTCACCAGGTCGCCGTAAGTTATGACTCCCTGCCGGAAGGCGACTGGCAGTTCACCCTGTGGGCCCAAGATAATTTCGGCAATACTGCCAGCCAGCCTAAGGAGGTGGTGGCGGTGGACCATACCCCGCCGACGGTGTCGTTTTTTAAAGACGCCGCCGCGATGTCCGACCACGACCGGATCGAAGACCTGAGTCGGGTCAGTTTTACCGTCAGCGACAACGCCGACCCGTCTCCCCAGGTCCAGAGCGTGCGGCTGACTGGCGGGCCCCAGGGGATGAACGTAACCCTGGCCTACCGCCGCCAGGACGGGGCTTATGTCCCGGAGTACCCGTTGATGTTCCCTTCCATGGGGGCGGCGTACGCCCTGGAGGTGTCGGCCCAGGACGCCTCGGGCAATGTGGCAACCCGGACGGTGCCGTTCACATACGCACCGCCGGAGATCAAGATAGCCTCCACCGGCAAAGACACTTTGAACCTGCCGGTGATTCCCGCCGATGTGGTGCATATTGACGGAAAGCAGGCACTGTCCAGCGGGGTTATCACGATGGGTGGGGCGCCGCTGGCCGGGACCTATGACCTGGCATTGATGTCGAGATCGACCTCCACCACCACGCTGGTGATCCAGGGGTTATCGCTGGCGCCCGGCGAGCAGAAGACCCTGGCGGGCTATGATTTCGGCGCCGCCGGCGGCAGGTTGAACCTGCCGATGCGAGCCGAGGAGCCAGGCCAGGTGGATCTGCTGGTCATCATCACGGCGCCCAGCTATCCATTGGTCACCGCGCAGGTGAACTTTTGGCGGCCGGAGGTGCAGTTGTCGGCGGACCCGGGTTGGGCGGTGCAACCAATTATCCAGACCCAGCGCATTGATCTGCTCAAAGGGTCCGGGACGCTTTGCCGGTTGACCAAGTATGCGGAAGAAGCCCGGGTAGCCGACCCCATCAACGACCCGGTCTGCCTGGTACAATGGAGCGGGTTGCCGGCCAATTACCAGGGGAGTGCAAATTCTATGAGAGGGGTGTTGCCGCCGACCGGCGACTTCACTCCCGGTTACGAACTTTATATTTATAACAATGGCCAGCAGTACAAGGTGGCCAGCGGCACGGGCCAGGCGCTGGAACGTGCGTCGATCCAGAATCTGGCGTTCACGGTGAAGACATCCCCGGAGGTCGCGAGCTTTTATCGTAAAGTCCAGGACGTTGCCGTCAAGTTGCAGTCCAGCGGCACTTACAAATGTCCGACAGTGGCAAATACTGTGGCCGAGGCCCAGGAAAAAGAGGCCAACCAGGTGATGTGCCTGGTGCGCTGGCTAACAGTGCCCGAGGGTATGCAGGCCGCCGGGTCTTCGTGGGACGCCGTGGCGCAGTTGACCGGCAATTTTGCCCAAACCGGGGACCAGGCGGTGAACTGGACGGTAGACCTCTACAGTCCGTATGGGACGATAGAGAACGCCGCGACCGGCAACACTACTCTTACGGTGGTAAACCCGCCTCTGCCGGAGCTCTCATTTGAGGCCGGGCTCTATGGGGAGAAGGTCAACGACTCGTTGTATATCATGTCGGAGTTGAAAGGCGGCGAATTTGGCAAAGTGAAATTCGGCACCAAGCTGACCAATACGAACATGACCCTGGAACTGGATGGCACGGACGAAGGCCATACCAGTCGGCAGTATGTCTCGGCCAACAACGTCATCTCCAGCCGCAACCTCAAAACCGGGGAGTTGGGTCTGTGGGAAAATCGGCAGGTGATTGCGAAGCTGTATTACACCAACCTGCCTGACTGGGTGGTAGAAAAGCAGATAGTGGTGATGGGGATACCGTCCAAGCGCATCAAGGCAACGCTGACCGCTATGAACCAGACCCTGGACACCACGGGGGTGCCGGTGAAACTGGCCGTGGGGGTTCCGGGTCCGCACGATGAGATAATCTCTAATGAGTTAACGGATGGAGCCTGGCGGGTCCGGTTCGGCTACCTGGATCGGAAAAACGAGTTCCAGACCCTGACGGATTATCAACCCCTGACGAACGGGGTTGCGGAAACCGCCCTTACCGGCTTCCAGATCGGCTTCCAAAAGTTGCAGGCCCAGGTGGAGTTGGTGCCGCCGGCAGGCAAAGACTTTTATTCACGGAGTCTAGAGTCGAATATTGCTTATTCGACGGTGTTGAAGGGGGCGGCCCCGGAGGGCCAGATTTATTCCCGCACTCTGACCGGCCCGGCACCGTTAAATACGGTCATGTCGTTGCAAGTGGATTCGGACACCCGGCGGGTGATGGGCAGCGTGGTCTGGCAGATGAGTGCGAATAACGGCGCTTCCTGGCAGAACCTGGAGACCAAAGCTCCGTACCAGATCACGACTAAGGTCAATGCAGGCGCATACATCGTCCGGGCCCAGATGACCAATAGCTTAAGCGGCGCGGTGGGCTATTCGGAAGGTGTGCAGCTCATCGCATATAAGGTGCCGCAGTTGGAACTCTCCGCCCCGGCGGCGGTGATTGTCGGCACGCCCGTGACCCTGAAGGCCCAGGTGACGGTTGACAGCCAGCCGGTGCCGGCTGAGGACGTAATAATCGAGTGGTATAACCGTACCGGCGAGAAGCTGCTTACTGGCCCCAGTCTTGAGGTCACGCCGACAGACACTGCCTCGTTGCTCTATACGGTGCAGACGAGAATGGCGGCGGCTCCGGAGTCGGACAGATCAGCCTGGGTGAGGGGCAACCTCTATGTGCGGGTGGTGCCGCCCAGGCCTCCCACGGGCCTCATCGCCGTACCGACTTACATGGAATACAATCTGGTGGCGGCCAAGACCTATGTCTCTACCGCCAAATTGAACCTGACTGCGGGGTTGGACCCGGCGATGTATCCGGTGCGCGGCGAGTGGCGTCTCCCGGATGGCAGTATAGTTAAGGGTCCGGACTTAGAATACAGCCCCACGGCGCAGGATGCCGAGAAGCACCGGGCCTTGATGGAGTACGTCGCCTGGATCGAAGGTTTCAAAGAGCAGACGCTGGCCACGTTCAGGCGGGCGGTGACGGTGGGGACCTATGCCTGGCCCGAGTTCCGGGTGGATACTAAGATCGCCCCGAAGGTGGCCCCGTCTTTGGTGACGCTGACTGCAACTCCTGAGAGCGGCTATAGCGGCAAGCTGGAAAAACCGGCGTATGCCTGGCAGTTGCCGGCCGCAGCGCAGTTAGTGCGGGAACAAGACCAGGGCCGGGTCTTGCAGGTGAACTTCCCGGAGGCGGGCAGTTTCGAGGTCGGGGTAACGATCACCGACGCCCGGGGGGCGACTGGGCAAGCGAGTGGGACCGTGACTTTGGGGGAACCGGCTCCCTTCCAGGTGGTGTTCGCACCGTTGTTTTCCAACTCGTTGCACCGGGAGTTGCTGGACCTCACCCTGCGGGCCAACGTAACCGGTGGCCATCCCCAGGACCGGCTGGCGGAATATCTGTTTACCATCAACTCGCCTGACGCCCAGGTTACGAGTTTCACCGGCAGCGGGGTCATCAAGGGCTTAAAGGCCGGGGATTATACGGCGCGTTTGCAGGCGCTGTCCAAGCTGGGCAAGGTGGTGGAGGCGGACTATCCGCTGAGCGTCATTGCCAACCAGCCGCCAACCTGTCAGGTGACCACCTGGGAAGCGGGGGACTATCGCTGGTGGAAGGCGGCTTGCCAGGACAGCGACGGCCGGGTGGCGGGTTATCGCTGGTATCAGGACGATAAGTTGATCAGTTCAGGGCAGTCTATTCGGGCGAAGAAGTCTGACCTTATCGGGACCTGGCGGTTCGAGGCGCTGGACGACGCCGGCGGGGCATACCGCGAAACCCTTATCGGCTTTTCTGCGCAATAAAACCTGCTTTGTTATTTTCAGGAGGCCTTCGGTTCCTCAGCCGGGGGCCTTTTTTCTGTCGAAATCTCCCCCAAAAAGGCCTTTTTTCGAACTCCCGTAAAATTTTGTCGGATTAAACTGAAATCATCATTTCACCATCGCCCCCATGTTGAGACGGGGGCCATACCCGCCTCGGCCGACCTGGATCTCTTGAGCCCGGGCGGCCGGGGCAAAAGGAGGAACCGATTGGACCAGATCAGGATTCCCACTGAAATAGATACCCCGGACCAAGTGCTGTTGTGGAGCATGGATGAATTCGTGCCTTTCATGTGTTTCCTGGTGATCGGCAACCTGACCGGGCATGTGCTCATCGGCTGCCTGATGGGGGCGGTGCTGGGTCATCTGTACAAACGCTACAAGAACACCCGCCCAGACGGCTATCTTAATCATCTTATCTATTGGTTCCTGGGAGTGGGAGAGAAAGGCCTGACCTTCGTTAATCCTTATCGGCGCGAGTTTTTGCCCTAAACAAGCATGAAAACAAGAGAGCACGAAAGAAAGATATGGATATCAAGAAGTTCTTGTCAAGCTATAGAGGCATCCGCACGGAGAACTTGTCTTACCGGGTGATCTGCGGAGTGTTATTGCTGTCGAACCTGATTTTAGGCGCGGCTGTTTTTGCTCGTAAAGATACGGTGGTGCTGGTGCCGCCTATGCTCAGGGAGGAGTCCAAGGTCAGCCTGAAGAAGGCGGACCAGAAGTATCAGGAGACTTGGGCGCTGTATTTTGCCCTGTTATTGGGCAACATCACCCCCCGCAACGTCGAGTTTGTGGCAGCGGAGATTGAAAAATATCTGGCCCCGTCGATCTACCAGGACGTGATAAAGGATGTGGTCGAGCAGGCCCAGGGCATTAAAGCGGCCAATCTGAGCACCACCTTCGAGCCCCGGGAACTGGTTTTCGACGACAAGACCGGCCACGTGCTGGTCAAGGGTCAGATGGTGATGCGGGGTGCTTTCGGCAAACCGCAGAACGTCGGCAAGACCTTCGAGTTCGAGATTGCAGTAAAGAATTATTACCCGCAAATTGCCTTTTTAAACGCCTACGATAAGAAACCCAAGGAGGAAAAACCTGATGCCAAGGCGAAAAGCAAAGAGCCTGAAACACCCCAGCCTGGCAATTAGCCTGCTCCTGGTCTTGGTCTTGATTTTGGGGGTGGCCGGGGTGGCTTGGGGGCAAGAGAATCCCTCTGAAGAGCGGGAAGTGAAAACCCAAATTCCTGACCTCCAGGGGCAAGCCGGGGAGAATTTGGGCGCGGTGCGGGATGAGATTATGGCGGCGCTCAATAAGGTGAACACCGGGAGCAAAAAGCGGTCTCGGTCTTCTGGGGTCGGTGTGCATGAGAGTCCGGTTGTCAAAGTGGAGCCTGGCCGGAACCTGACCCTGACCGTAGCCGGGGACCAGCTGAACCGGATCGTCACGCCCTTTAGCAATCCGTTGGTGCACTCGGTGAGCAAGGCCAAGATCAACGTGGACGGCTCGGTGGTCTACATCAGCATCGCCCAGGATGATGGTCCCACCACCATGTTCATCACGGAAAACGGCGAATCCGACCCCAGCATCTCCCTGACCCTGGTGCCCCAAAACATCACGCCCCGAGAGATTCGCCTGTCTCTGGCGGGCGGGTCGGTCGGGTCGGTGACCGCGGTGTCCAGCAACGGCAAAGCCGCCAAATGGGAAAAGAATCAACCGTACACCGAGGCCATCGAGAAGGTTATGTTGGCGACGGCCCGAGGGGAAGTGCCGCAGGGCTACTCTTTCCATAACCCCGTTCCTCCGGAAGTTCCCTTACCGCGCTGCGGGATGGCGGTGCGGATTGAACCCCGGCAGGTGATGGAGGGACACAACTTCCTGATGGTGGTATCCAAACTGACTAACATTTCCTCCGGGACCCTAATGGTGGACGAATCCTCGTGTTACCAGGAAGGGGTGCGGGCGGTAGCGGTGTGGCCCAACGTCAAGTTGAATCCGCGCCAGAGCACTGAATTGTACGTGGTGTATCAACGGGGGGCGGGCCAGAAACCCAGTAGGCGGCCCA
>JBAZKX010000107.1:0-7252 GCA_041650575.1 Desulfobaccales bacterium | reverse complement strand
AATAATTTTTGGTTTGACCGCTAGTGGATTGTCATGCAAAGAAATCTAAAGCCGTGACTCACCTCGGTCAAATAACAAGGAGAAAAAGCATATGGGACTGAAAGAAGCCATGGCCGCCATTGCCGCAAAGCCTAAGGACCAATTGACTTATACGGATGTGGCGGATACCTATGTTTATTACGTCCGGGTGGATTTCGATCCGGTGGGCATCAAATTCTGCATGGATGAGGCCGAAGTCTCCAAGTACAAAATCAACGCCAAAGCCAAGGCCAAACTGACCTATTGCCAACACTTGGCCATGGCCCGGGGCGGGCATAAGGCCATGTTTATGCCTGCCAATATGCTTTTGTGTGAAAACGCCGAACCGGTATTCGGCTTCCGGGAACTGGACAAGGAAAAAGACACGAAAAGGCACATGAAATATCTGCGCAGCGAAGAGCTGGCCTGGCAGGCGCCGGTGGGTAAAGCCAAACTCCCCCTGGGAAGATGCTACGGCATCTATACCGCGCCTCTGGCCACTTTTGACGAAGCGGGCCTCGATCCGGATATCGTTTTCTTTATGCTGCTGCCGTATCAGGCTTACCACGTCCTTAACGACTATATGGCCGCCAACGGCCGCAGCAGCCTGACCTTTAATCACACGCCCAATTCGGCGGTATGCTCCGGTTCGGTTTGGGCCTACGTCAATAACACGGCCAATATGACTACCATGTGCGCCGGCAGCAAGACCTCCGGCAAGAGCGACATGTCCATGTTGAATCTCTTTATCCCCGGGTCGCAGATCAAGGCCAGCGCCGCCCAATTTCTGAAGCGCATCTCCGAGACGGGCGGTCCTTCCGTCCTGGGCAAGGGCGGGGAACCCTGGCCGGGCATGGATGTCTGTAAAGGTTGCCCACTGTTCAAGTACGAAGCAGTCTGAACCAACCTGCTGGTTTGAATAAGGCGGCCAAATCCTTCATGGTGCGGCCGCTTTTTTGTTCCGGCTCGGACTAACCTCAACTCCATAAATCAGATAAACTGGTTTATGGCCTGCCCCTGAACGATTAGATCGACCTGGCATTATTATTATCTAAACATTATTTTGATATAGTTATTGCGGGCAAAATTTCGCTGAGGGTTAGATTTATGGCAACAGAAATCTACAGCATCTGCTTCATGTGCACCGTGCGGTGCCCCATCCGAGTCCTGGTGGAAAACGACGACGTGAAGTGGATCGAAGGCAACCCCCACGTGCCGGGCATCGAAGGCGCCCTGTGCGCCAAGGGGTCCGCGGGGCTGGCCCTGCTCCATGACCACGAGCGGCCCCAGTATCCCATGATCCGCACCGGTCCCCGGGGCTCGGGGCAATGGCGCCAGGCCACCTGGAACGAAGCCCTGGATTACGTGGGCGAAAAACTCAAGCGCATCATCAAGCAGCACGGCGGCCAGAGCGTGGTCTTCGGGGAGCGCACCAATCTCAATACCCACATCAGCAAGACCTTCATGAAGGCCATCGGCTCCCCCAACCATTTCACCCATGACGCATTGTGCAAGGGGTCGGTGAACACGGCCTTCCGCAGCCTCACGGGCTACACCGACGCCCAGGTGGGGGTGGATTACGCCAATACGAAATACATCGTCATGTATGGCCGCAACCTCTTCGAATCCCTGGAGATCAAGGCCATCAACAACCTGTTGAACGCCATGGAGAAGGGGGCCAAGCTCATCTATATCGACCCCCGGGTCAGCATTACCGCCACCAAGGCCGACCGTTACCTGATGATCCGGCCCGGCGCCGACCTGGCCCTGAATTACGCCCTGATCAATACCATTTTCAAGGAGCGGCTCTACGACGCGCCTTACGTCCGGCGCTGGGTCAAGGGCCTTAAGGAATTGCAGGCCTTCGTGGAACCTTACACGCCGGCCTGGGCCGAAGCCGAGACCGGCATCCCGGCCCGCGAGATCATCACCCTGGCCCGGGAAGCGGCAGGGGCCAAACCCGCGGTGGTCTTCCACTATGGCTACCGGGGCGCGCACCATCCCAACGAAATCTATTTCCGCCGCTCCCTGATCATCCTCAACGCCCTGATGGGCTCCATCGAAGCCAAGGGCGGGCTCTTTTTCAAGAAAGGCCCCGAAGCCGCAGGGCTGGGCGACATCCGGAAGTACGTGGAGCAGGAATTTCCCAAGATCAAGGCGCCCCGCTTCGACGGCTCCGGCCAGGACCAGTTCCCCATCGCCGACGCCTCCCACGGCAACCCCCAGATGCTGCCCCATGCCATCCTGAATGAAGATCCTTATCCCATCAAGGCCCTGATCATCAACCGGTTCGAGCCGCTCCAGTCCATCCCCGCCAGCGCCACCACCCGGAAGGCCCTGGACAAGCTGGACCTCATCGTCACCATCGACGTCAACTTCAGTGAAATCGCCTGGTATTCCGACGTCATCCTGCCCGAATCCATCTACCTGGAACGGGCCGATTCCATCCAGGCGATCTCGGGGCTCAAACCCCAGCTCTTTATGCGCCGGCAGGCGGTAAGCCCCCGCTACGACACCCGGCCCGGCTGGCTGATCCTCAAGAACCTGGCCGAGCGCCTGGACGTGGGCCGCTACTTCCCCTATGAGACCATCGAGGACATCTGGAATTTCCAGCTCCAGGACCTGGGGGTGAAGATCGAGGACTTCGACGCCAAGGGCTTTGTGGTCCTGAGCGACCAGGCGCTGTGGTGGGACCGGGAAAAGGGCCTCAAGTTCAAGACGCCCTCGGGGAAATTCGAACTGGTCAGCCCGCTGTTGGAGAGCGGCGGTTTTCCGTCCTTTCTGCCCTACGCCCCGGCGCCCCGCTCCAACAACGGCACCTTCAAGCTGATGGTGGGGCGGACCGCGGCCCATACCCATGGTTCGACCCAGAATAACCTCTACCTGAGCGAACTGGTGCCGGAAAACGTCTTGTGGATCCATGCTGAGGCCGCCAAACGCCTGGGGATCAACGATGGGGAGATGGTGGAGGTCACTTCGCGCCTGGCGAGTTCCCAGATCAAGGCCAAGGTGACGGACCTCATCCACCCCGAGGCGGTCTTTATGCTGCACGGGTTCGGCAAAACCGTGCCGGTTCAGACCCGCTGCTACCTGAAAGGCGCGTCTGACGCCCTGCTCCAGGAAAACGCCTCGGACCGCGTCGGCGGCAGTCCGGCCCTGGATGAGACCATGGTGCAGGTGCGGCCGGTGAAGTGATCCCGGGCGCGGCCGGCGGCGGTTGCGCCCCTGCCGCGCTTTTATGAGATTTTTGGGAGGATTTGGATGAGTCGATATTTCCTGTTGCAGGACCAGAGGCGCTGCATCGGCTGCTTAAGCTGTGAAGTCCATTGCAAGAGCCATAAAGGATTGCCGCCGGGCCCCCGGCTCGGCCAGATCATTTCGGTAGGCCCCAAGATGAAGGGCGCCGCGCCGCGCCAGGGGTTTGTCTTCATGGCGTGTTTCCATTGCGCCGATCCCTGGTGCGTCCCCGTTTGCCCTACCGGGGCCATGCGCAAGCGCCCCAAAGACGGCATCGTTTACGTCGAGTCGTCCCTCTGCGTCGGGTGCAAGTCCTGCATCACCGCCTGCCCCTGGGGAGCCCCCCAATGGCACCCTCAGATCAGCAAGGTGGTGAAATGCGATTACTGCATGGACCGCATCGACCTGGGGTTGCAGCCGGCCTGCGTGTCCAAGTGTGTCACCCACTGCCTCCACTTCG
Source organism: Desulfobaccales bacterium (assembly GCA_041650575.1). Taxonomy (GTDB): domain Bacteria; phylum Desulfobacterota; class Desulfobaccia; order Desulfobaccales; family 0-14-0-80-60-11; genus 0-14-0-80-60-11. Next base: position 3,537 of record JBAZKX010000107.1, on the reverse strand, counting down.
GGGTCGCCGAGCGGTTGGACCCCTCACGCCGGGAACGCCTGGCCAAGGCCGTGGCGTTTGAATTGGACCTCGTGGTCAGCGCCCGCTAGGAGTTCAGCCGATGATAGCCAACCGCTACCCTCTGCTCCAGGTTAATATCTTCACCTTCCCCGGCAAGGCCACCAAAGAGGCCGAAGCCGTGCGCCAGGCCTTTATCGACAACTTGAAACAGCGATCCTTCGATGAACTGGGGCCTTTGGATGTCCAACTGGTGGGTTGGCGGGGTATCGAGGGTCGGGACGTTATGGCGGAAGTACGCTACGAGGGCTTCTCCAGCCTGTACGAACTGGTCACCCCGGATATGGTCCCTCGGATCATTCAGAGTCATCTGGAAGAACACCGGCCCGTGCGGCGCTGGGTGGTGGGCAAGGATTTCGAAGCTTACTATGAACTTCAGAAGATGTATGTCTCTGAATTGCTGGGGAAGATCGACCCTCAGAGTCTGGGAGAGTACCAGGATTACGACGGCTACAAGGCCCTCCTGTCCTTTTACAGCCAGGGCTTTGATTCTTTCCTGCAAAAGGTGGTGGCCGCAGGGTTGTGTGAATTCTCCCGAATCACCAGCGCCACCTTCGGCTCCACCTGGTGCGAACTGCGGGTGGAAAAGCAGCGCCCCATCCTGGTGGTGAACGCCGCCCCTCCCTGCCCCCAGGCCACCGCCGAGATCCTGCTCCTGGAAGGCGTACCCCACCAAGTCCTGGAGGGCATCCTGCTGGCCGCCAACACGCTGCAGGCCGATGCGGTGATCGTTTATCTGCCCGCCGAAGCCACCCTGGCCCGGGAACGGCTGCGCTACGCCTGGAAAAAGTTGTTGGAAGGCAATGTCCTGCCGCCGTCCCAGAAGCCCATCCATCTGGAAATACTCAGCGGCGAGGCCCGGTTCCTGGTGGAAGACGAATCCCTGTTCACCCAGCACCTGCACACCATCATGCCGAGGTCCTTTTATGAGAAATATCCCCACCCCACCTTCCTGTTCCATGGCCTGGCCACCATCGCCTCCTTGCCCTTCATCGCCCAGACCCCGGTCTCCTGGTTCCGGAAGCTGAGAATAGCCTGCGCCCCGGGCACCGTGATTTTCCGCCTCATGGGGGCCGTGGAGCAGCCCGGTTTTGTGGAGGTGCCCCTGTCGGCGACCCTGGAAGACGTTATTAACGGCGTGGGGGGCGGTTTCCGCCACGGGAGAACCCCCAAGGCCATCCTGGTGGGAGGCACCCTGGGCGGCATCTTTCCCCCCAACTTCCTCAAGATAAGCCTATACCACGAGATCCTCAGGGAATTGGGGGCCTCCCTGGCTCTGGCCACTATCCAAGTTCTGGACGACAAGGATTGTCTCGTCTCTCTGGTGCGTCAACAGATAGACTTTCTGCTGGACCAACCCGGGGCGCAGTGCCCCACCTGCCGACCATCTCTCCTGCGCATTCGCGATTTACTGACGGCTATCGCCGGCGGTGAAGCCACCGAGGACACCTTGGGGGAGCTGAAAACCGAATGCGAGCGCCTGAAGCTTAAGGGGGGCTGCCAACTGGGACGCCAGGCGGTCAACCCCATCCTCACTTCGCTCCAGTTCTTCCCCGATGAATATCGGATGCACACTGACAACAAGAACTGCCCGGCCCGGGTCTGCGCCAAGCTCCTGCTTGCCCCCTGCCATCTGGCCTGCCCGGTGGGCATCGACATCCCCAGCTACATAGCCCTGGTGGGGCAGGGACGTTTTCTCGAAGCCCTGGAAGTGATCCGCCAGGATAATCCCTTCCCCTGGGTGTGCGGCCTTGTCTGCCCCCACCCGTGCGCGCGGACCTGTGTCAGGGGCCACCTGGATGAGCCCTTGAACATCAAATCTCTTGAGGCCTTTGTGGCCGACTATGCCACTCATCACGGTGAATATCTCCCCCTGACGCCGGATCGGCCCAACCGCCATAAGGTCGCGGTGGTGGGCTCGGGCCCCGCGGGCCTGTCCTGCGCCCATTACCTGGCCCGCAAGGGCTACCAGGTCACCATTTTCGAGGCCATGCCCGAGGCCGGCGGCCTCTTCGTAGCCGGCATCCCCGAATACCGTCTGCCCCGGGACGTGGTGCGCCAGGAAATCGAACTCATCCGCTCCCTGGGGGTGGAGATCAAGACCGGGTTCACGGTGGGCCGCGACGCCACCCTGGATGATTTACGCCAGCAAGGGTACGAAGCCTTCTTCCTGGGCCTCGGGGCCCATCTGGGCTATAAGCTGAAGATTGAAGGGGAAAACGATTTTCCCCAGGTTGACGATGTCATCACCTTCCTGCGCAAGATCAACCTGGGAGACAAACAGCGGCCCGCCGACCGCGTGGTGATCATCGGCGGCGGCAACGCCGCCATGGATGCGGCCCGCACCTGCATCCGACTGGGCTGCGAAGAAGTCCACGTCTCCTACCGCCGCACCCGGAAAGAGATGCCGGCCCATCCCGAAGAAGTGGAACAGGCCCTGGCGGAAGGAGTCCGGATTCACTTCCTTACGGTACCCATCAAGGTCGGAGGCCATGGCCGGGTCGAGTACCTGGAATGCCTCCAGGCCGAATTGGGCCGGCCCGACGCCAGCGGCCGCCGCCGCCCCATCACCATCCCGGACAGCAACTACCGCATCAGCGTGGGCGCGGTGATCACCGCCATCGGCCAGCAGCCCGACCTCTGCCCCTTCCCCCAGCCGCCGGTGAACACCAGCCCCTGGTGCACCATCATTACCGACCGGGGCAACACCCGCACCAACGTGCCGGATATCTTCGCCGGCGGCGATTCGGTGACCGGCCCGGCCACCGTGGTAGAGGCCATTGCCGCGGGCAAACAGGCCGCCCTGGATATTGACCATTATCTCTCCGGGGCCACCGGTCCCTCCCCCGCGGTCACTACCCAAAAACGCCGGAGAGTGCCGTTCCTGGCCATCCCGGCCGAAACCAAGATTGCCAACCAACGGGTGCCCACGCCCTTTTTGGACATGGAGCAGCGCCGGAGCAATTTTGCCCGGGTGGAACTGGACTACACCCCGGAGCAGGCCCAGAAGGAGGCGCAGCGCTGCCTCAGGTGCGATATCTGCATCCGCTGCGGCGCCTGCGAGCGGGTCTGCCGGGACACGATGCAGGTCTATGCCTTGAAGTTTACCCAGATCAGCACCACCGAGCGGATGCTCAGCGACTACCAGCGGGCCAGTGAACGGTGCATCGCCTGCGGCGCGTGCGCCCTGACCTGCCCCACCGGGGCCATCGACTATATCGAAACCCCGGACCATCGGGAGGTCCGGCTCTGCGGCACGGTCTTAAACGAACTGGAGGTCCCCGCCTGCCAGGGATGCGGCGGTCCGCTGCCGCCGGCCCGTTACCTGGGATATGTCAGCGCCCACAGCGACACCGAAATGGGCAAGCAGGTGCTGCGCCGGTACTGTTCGACCTGCGCCCGGGAAAAACGCGCCATGGAGTTTGTCAAGTTTTGAGATCCATGCTAAAGTTTAGAGGGGAGGATGGGGGTTGCCCGGCT
>JBAZKX010000106.1:0-7254 GCA_041650575.1 Desulfobaccales bacterium | reverse complement strand
AGTCTCCCCGCGGGAAGTGGTCGGTGCACTTTGGCGCCGTGGTGATTGCCACGGGCGGCCAGGAATGCGCGCCCCGAGAATACCTGTACGGGGATGACCCTAGAGTTTTGACTCAAATCGAGATGGAAAACCTCTTAGCGGACTCGCCGGAGGAGATGGGCGCGGCCCCCACGGTGGTAATGATTCAATGCGTGGGCTCTCGAGAGCCGGAGCACCCTTACTGCAGCAGGGTATGCTGCGGCGAGGCCGTCAAAAATGCCCTAAAAATCAAAGAAATCCGGCCTCAAGCCAGAGTTTTCATCCTCTACCGGGACATCCGCACTTACGGCCTGAAGGAGGTTTATTACAAAAAGGCCCGGAACCTGGGGGTGCAGTTTATCCGGTACGAACCGGGGCATAAGCCGGAAGTGAGGCCGATGGGTGACAGCCTCATGGTATCGGTCTTTGATCAAAACCTGAAGGCGGCCATTAATCTGAAAGCTGACTATCTGGCGCTGTCCGCGGCCATCCGGCCTCATCCGGTGGCCAAAGAGATCGCCGGCCTTATGAAGCTGCCCCTGGATGCCGACGGCTTTTTCATGGAAGCCCACATGAAACTGCGGCCTCTGGACTTCGCCGTTAACGGCATCTTTCTCTGCGGCCTGGCCCACAGTCCCAAGTTCATCGAGGAGTCAATCGCCCAGGCCCAGGGGGCCGCAGCCCGGGCTATGGGGGTCCTGGCCAAGGAAGTGATGTACGTAGGAGGCGCGGTGGCAGTGGTTGATCCCCAAAAATGCGCCATTTGCCTTACCTGCGTGCGCACCTGTCCTTTCGGAGTGCCCCGGGTGGACCCGGCCGAAGGCGTCGTTACCATCGACCCCGCCGCCTGCCAGGGATGCGGCAGTTGCGCCAGCGCCTGCCCTCGGAAGGCCATCGAAGTGATGCATCATCGGGATAACCAATTTCTTTCTAAAATTGGCGCCATTCAAAAGACTGATTCTGTTATGCATCGGAAGACCAGAACCACATCGGCCTGAAAGTCTCTCACTTATCCTCCCACGTCTGGGGATGGTGTCCCCTACCTCTTGCTGGAAGCAGTCACTATTTCGGGTAGGTTAGGCCCTTAGTCTTTTATGATTGTTCGCGATATCAACCTACCGGGAAACACTTACATTGGATCCCATTGCGGGTCGGGTATCGCCGCGTTGAAATTTTTCGAGAGCTTGGCGTACCGTCCCCTGGGTATCAAGGATTACCTTAACACCGGCCGCGGTTAATTCCTCAAAGGCTTTGGGGCCGCATTTCCCCGTCATCACGGTGTGAATATTCCTTCGCACCAAATTTAGAGCCGTAGTCTTCCCGATCATTTGTTGGGAAGAAAGGCTCGGCGTGTTATCCAGAGATTCCCATTCCAAGGTGTCAGGGTCTGCCAGGATAAAAAACCGGGAGCGTCCAAATAGCGGCTCCACCTTCGCATCCAGACTTTGGCTGGCGGCACTGATAGCGATGGTCTTCATGGTTCCTCCTATACATCGTCCTCGATGAAGTGGTGACTAAGGGCCTAATTCAATCACTACTTCGAGCGGAAAATCATCTTGCTTACCATTACGCGCAGTAAGAGACCAGGCTCAAGACCTCCCAATCTTGATAAGGCGCTAGGATGCAAGCATACACGCCGATATCCATAACTTCTTTGATAAGCTCCCGATGCGCCTGGTCACGGAGATGCTCCTTATCACAGAAAATAATGATGCGGCCACGCGGGCAAGAAACCTTAATCTTTGAGAGGATCCTGGTGCCATAATTGGTCACGGCCCGGCAGTCGATCAAGATGATGGCAAACTGTTTTTCCTTGAGGGAGTGGAGCAATTCTGCCGAATCCGTCATCAAGAACGGAAAATAATTATTTTCCGCTAACAGACCGGACAGGTAATCCCGGGTTTGGCTATTACCAACCAGCATCAGGATGGGGGTCCGCTTATTCTTGGCGATCGGTTTCTCCCTGAGATTGTGGCGCTCTGGTTGATGAAGCTTTCCGGTTATTCTCGGCCCCTGCAGGAAAAGTCCGGCAAATCTGTTCGAAAGGGAGAACAAACCGGGCATAATGCCAGACCCTCTGAAGTTAAAAGCCCCACGACAGATTGTCGTGGGGCCAGGAACGTGAAACCGCGTAAGGAGGAAAAAGCTGTCCGATGACTTTTTCTCTTACGCATTTAACTAATGCAAATTCTAAGCCAAATATAATTTTTAGTTAACTACTTAAAATATTATCAGAAATCATATTGGGATTTTTCTCTATCTCTTATTGAATGTATGAAATACGACCCGGCACTGAGAGACCGCAATTTTAGTCTCCTGATGGCTCAACAATTCCACCTGGCCCTCGTCCATCCTGGCGCCGCACAAGGGGCAAGAGGCTGGGGCGGCCACTTTACGGACCATCTCCCAGGCGTCCGCCGGGGCCGGCTCCCGCCAGGAGTGCTCGCAATTCAAGCATTGAAAGGCAGAATACCAGGTCACTCTTGCCCATCATCCTTTTCCTTGTCCCATACTCCCAGGGGATAGCGGAAACCGATCTGGAACTGGGCCAAGGCCAATAATTGGATAATCTCTTTGGGATTCCCATAAAAAAAGACTTCTTCCGAGCGGTCAGCGAACTTGGCGGCCACGACGATCTGCTCCACCGGCAGCATATTGAGGGCATAAAGGGCTTTTTCGATGGCCTCTCTTTCGCGATCCAGCCGGAGAATTTTTCCCATGGTCGCCTTCGCCCCCTTTGACGGGCCGTAGCCCTTTTCGCGTGGTTCTGCTGGATTTGCCGGCTAAATTGGTTCCGGTTTTGTTCAGGCTGAAGCCATGGGCTTGGCGGCAAATTCCTGTTTTATCCTTCGAGCAAACTCCCTTTGGAAGATCTCGATGTCCAGGGCCTCATCGTACCGACCGCTGAAATACAAAGCCATGCCCTTGTAAATCTGGGCCTCCTGGAAGTCCGGATTAACGGCCAGGGCCAGGTCAAAGGAGGGGATGCTTTCCAGGTAGCGGCCCAGCCCCAATAAGGCATGCCCCTTGGCTGTCAGGGCATAAATGTTGGAATTATCATGGGCTAAGACCTGATCCAAGAGGGTGAGAGACTCTTCACAACGGCCCATGTCCGTCAAACAATAGGCCTTCAATTGCATGGCCGTAAAGTTATCCGGCTGCCGGCTCAGTTCCCGGTCACAGCAAAAAACTGCCTCTTCCAAAAGCCCTTTGGATACCAGGGCCTTGGCGCCGTCGATCCAGGGTATCTCTTTCTCCACCCCGATGATCTTCAGCATCAGGCTTTCGTAGGTCTGTTCCACCACCCTATTGCCCAGAGAGGCCACGGGTATCCCATGCCCCGGAAGCAGGTTGGCAATGTCTTTCTTGAGCAGGGCCTTGACCCCGACGAGGTAGTGGTCCAGGCGGCCCCCGGCATTGGCGTCGGGTTCGGCCATGGCGTGGGGTAAGGCGATGTCCCCGGTAAACGCAGTTTGGCTTTCGGCGTGATAGAAGGATAGGCCGTCAATGGTATGGCCAGGAGTGTAAATTACTTCCCAGGCCTCGCCGCACAAATCCAGGGTCTCGCCGCCCTGGAGCTCGGTCACCCGGCAGCCGAACTTCTGCACCGTGTCTTTGAGCTCTTGGGGGCTGTCTTTATGCAGGATCAGCTCGAAGCCCCCGCTCTCGGCGATATTCGGATAGGCCCGCAGCAGCTCGAAGGCACCCATGGAATGGTCCCGGTGGCCGTGGGTCAAAACGATCTTCTTGATAGCTTCGGGCCGGATATCCAGCTTGAACAGGTCCATGAACCCGGTGTAATCATTGCCGGGGTCCACGAGGGTGACATAATCGCCTTTGATTACATAAATATTGGAGGAGTAATCATAGCCCAACAGGAAGAGGAAATTCTCGAAGAACGGGTCCGCAGAATTAAATACCTCGGCCAGGGTCAGCCAGCCTGGGTGTTGAGGTTCCTGTTCCGGCGCTTCTTCTTCGGGTGACGGTCCCCCGCCTGCCTGGGACTCCCGGTGGTCCTCGTCGTAGGCTGCTTTCGTCATAGTACCTCACTTTGCCTGTTTTGTTGGTCGGTTAGCTCTTGATTCCTTGCGGCTCCAAGGCCGTGTGTGGTAAAAAAGAGCTGCTTAGGAAAGTCAATCCTATGAACTGCCCCGCGTGCGGTAAAGCATTAGATCCGGAGCACCATGGCGACCTGGTCTGTGACGGCCAAATCTGGTGTAACGGCTGCCAGCGCTATGACGACCGGCTCATGGAAGTCCTGAGCTTCCCGGACCTGGAAGCCTGGACCCGGCGGCTCTGCCGGGCTTTTAACCAGGAGCCGGTTCATCTTAGGCATGACCCGGATTACCTGCCCGACCCCAAAAAGTACTGGGACGGCGCCACCTTTCTCCTGGCTGAAGCCTTCCACGAACCTCGCTGTATTATGCTTTATCCGCCGGGCCAACGGCTCATGACCTTATGCCACGAACTGGCCCATCTCTTTACGGGCCAGGACCACACCGAGGTGTGGGCCCGGACCTTTGCAGAACTGGTTGCTTGGGTCAAAGTTCGGGTTTAGGGTCCCCTGAGCCCCACCTCAAGAATCCTCCTCACCCTGGGAACTCCGGCCTGGAAAGTTGCGGTGCAACCACTGCCGGGGCCTCTCCTGGAAATGGCCCCGAAAATTCCCCACAGGGCCCGGAAATCTGATGACTCCGGGACCCTGCAGGAAGAAAGGCGGGACACCTTTAGGGTGCGATATAGTCTGCGGTGTAGCCCAGTTTCATCTTGTCCATGGGCCACATCTTGGTGCTCTCTTTTTCTGCACCGGACCAGACCGGTTGGCCGTTGATCTCCTCGATGAGCACCTCGATGAAATGGAACTCCGTGAGTTCGTATTTGACGATGACCTCACCGGGCAGCAACACGGCCAACCCCGATTCCTTGGAGAAGTTCCAATGGAACGCCTCATTGGGTTCGTGGGTCAACTTCCCGGTCTTACCGCCATAAACTTTCAAAAGTTTGCCGGCGATATGATCATTGGGTTTCACATTGAATTCTTCATATAACTCGTCGGGAATGTGCCACCACAGGGCGCGAAACCCGGTCTTGACATAGCCCCTGACGAGCATGGGGTCGAATCCGCAGACACCAACGCGGCATTTTGCTGGCATGCTTACTCTCCTTTTTGATGAAATCCCAGTTTGGGCGGGTTTCCTCGCCTGGGCCGAAGGAGTCTGACCCAGGTGGAAAAATCTCCCTTACTCTTGCCAAACCACTTTGGTTTTTAGGATCAATTTTTGCCATACCCCCGGCTTCACCGGTGGCGTCTCCAGCTCCTGAATCAATCGCCGCAGATCATCCACCTGCCTATAACAACTGTCCAGGAACTCTTCCGCCTCCGGTTGGGTGAGATGCTCACATTGAAACAACCTGCGGAGGTATGGGGAGATGTACGTGGTAATCTCCTCCTGGAACTCTTCCACCAGGAAGTCATTGTTGCCGTCCGGCGTGGCGTCCCCCAGATAGGTCCGCTTCCAGTTGAGCACCATCATTTCCATGGCTTTGAGTTCGTTGCGGACGTTATCCTCCATACTAGCCTTTCTGCTTAAAGGCGTAGCACTTTTTAATCACGTTGAAGTCCGCCACGCACCAGTAATAGGGCCAGTGTATCTTCATGCACCAGCCGATGATGTCCGCGGGAGGAAAACTGGAGCCTTTGATCACCGGTTTGAGGAATTCACAGTCCCAGCAAATATGGTCGCTTTCCTTTTCCGGCTCCAGGACCTTATCCAGGAACTGACGAGGCGTTAGCCCTTTTGCTTCAATCATGTGCCACTCCTTTCTTTAGTCACCGGGTCCCGGTTACCATTCCCTGACTTCGCCCTTGGCAATCTTTTCCTTATATTCGGCCAAGACCTCCGGAGCCAGATTTTTCATATCCCAGTTGTAGGGAAACTGGCCGGCAATACCGGCGGAAGGCTTTTGAGGCCGCCAGCCCCTCACCGGTTTGCCCCGAAGGCTGAACTTAACCATGTCGGGCACCCCCAAGTAGATGTGCCGGGGCAGGCACTGGAAGGGCCGGGTCCGCCCTTCCATGCCCGAGGGGTAATTGATGTAGCCTTCCAGCGGCTTGTCGGCATACAGCGGGCTGGTGTCGGGCTTGGTCCCTGCCGGTTGTTCCGTGGGGCCCTCATACATGTGGCCCTGGATCATATGGATATAGTAAACCGCACCGCAGTGGGCGCAGTTAATGTTGCCCTTCCAGTTCCAGAAGCAGTAGGGGTCCAGATAATTCACGGTATCGCACGGCTTGCCGTCCACGTCTTTTTTGCACCAGATGATATCGCACATATTGGTCTTCTCCTTTTAGATCCAGGCCTTGTCGTACCACTCTTTGACCTTGGAAATGGGGTAGCCCAACATCTCGTGGTAGATTTTGACGTTGTCGGCCCCCACCGGCCGCCAGATCCAGTACAATCTGCGCGGCGTCTGGGACATCAGCCCGGCGCTGTAGGTCCCCTGAACGAGGACGTCGCCGAAGAGCGGATCTTCCATCCAGCGCACGGTGCCCCGGGTCCGGTAGTGCTCGGACTCATAGACCTCCCGGTCGTTCATCACCGGTTCGCACAGCAGGCCTTCGTTCTGCAGGATCCGGACCACTTCGCTCCGGGTCTTATCCTTGGCCCAATCCTCCAACTGGGCGTAGATATCCACCTGGGCCTCGGCCCCCACCCGGTCTTTATGTTTCATGTAACTGCTGTACATGTCGGGTTTCTTGATCACGTTGCACAGGGCCTTGAAGTCGGCGTCCTGGAAGGCGGAGATCATGGCATAGCGGGCATCGAACTTGTCCTGCGGGTTGATGGCATCCGGGAAGTCGGATTTGCCGCACAGGATGATGCCGTGGACGCAAAGCTGAGTATCCCAGTTGCCCCACCGCTGACGCACGATGCCGAAGCGGCCGTATAGCGGTACGGTGTGGCCCAGACAGCGCGTGGCCGCCTGCACCTGGGAAAACTCGATCATGGTGCCCAGACCGGTCTTGGCCCGCCAATGCATGGCCGCCAGGATGCCGAAGGTGATCTGGGTGCCGGAGTACCAGTCGATGCACCAGTTGGAGTGTTTGGTGGCATGGCCGCCCATAAACTCGTGCATGCCGGTAACCGACGCCAGACCCGCGTGAGCCTGACCCAAGATGTCGTAAGACCCGCCAAAGCACTTGGGGCCATAGCCGAAACCGCCGCCCCAGACATA
>JBAZKX010000105.1:0-7276 GCA_041650575.1 Desulfobaccales bacterium | reverse complement strand
CCGGTTGCCAGCCCTTTTTGCTTTATTTCGTTAATGTTTTTTTAATAGTCAAATCTTTGAGCATCGCCCTCCGGGAGGTGGCCAGGGCAAAGGTGGGCGGGCCTGCCCGGCGCAACTGCGGAATGCTGATTTATCCGGCCGACTTCGGCTGTCAGGGCCGGGGAGCCTGGCCTAACCGAGCTTAAAGGCACGGGGCCGGTGAGCTTGCACCCTCATTCAGCCTGGGTAACGCTGGAGGTTGAGGGTTCCGGAGGGGCTGCCGATGACCTGCCCTGGAGCGCCGCGCCACGCCGGGCCGGCTCCGCGGGGAGCTTGAGCTTCAGATCCTTGATGATAGCCGTGGCCTTTTCTCGAACTATTTTTTTGATGTCGAACAGGTCCTCTCCCTCGACGCAGGTCACGAAATATTGCTTGAACCGGGTCGGGTTTTGTCTCCACATCCCGAGCAACTGGGTCCAGACCTGGCGCCGGTAGGACGGCCGCACCCCTTGCCACCAGAGGATTTTGAAAAATGCCTTGACTTCGATTAATATCCTGCGCCAGGTCAGGCCCTGTTCGGTGACGCGGTCCTGGGGCCGGGGACCCCGGGGAGCCGGGCGCATGGCCAGATAATAGCGGTAGGCCCTCGCCAGATAACGGGATGGTTCGTACAAATAGTCCCAGGCATCGACGTATTCCTGCATGATGTCGACTTCAGGCCGGTCCGGGTCGTAGTTCAAGGCTGAGAAGGTTCCCAGGTCATCTCCCCTATCCCGGCGCAGCCGTCCTTCTTTCTCCAATCGATGCCACAGGTTGGTATGCGGCGCGGCCTGCAAGACCCCAAGCATGGTCACGGGTATGTCGGTCTGTTCTATAAAGGCGCAGATGCGCTCGCCGGCCCCTTTCGTTTCCCCGTCCAGACCGATGATGAAACTGCCGATAACCTCCATACCATTCTTTTTGAGGGTGTACAGCGATTCCAGGAGCGGGTTCTTGATGTTGTGATATTTGTGGCTGGTCTGCAAGACATTCTCATCCGGAGACTCGATCCCGATAAAAACTTCCCTCAGGTTGGCCCCGGTCATGAGGTCGATCATTTCCGGATCCTGCCCCAGGTTCACCGAGGCCTGGGTCAAGAAGCTGAAGGGTTCACCCCGGCTCCTCAGCCAGGGGGTGAGCTCTTGCAGGAGCGCCCGGGCGCGCTTCTTGCTGCCGATGAAGTTGTCATCGCAGATGAACACGGATCCCCTGACCCCAAGCCGGTAGAGGGTATCCAGTTCGGCGATGACCTGCTTCGGGGTCTTGTACCGGGGTACGCGTCCGAAAAGGTTCACCACATCACAAAATTCGCAGTCAAACGGGCATCCTCGGGAAGTCTGAACCGTAACGGTGGCGTAATCGTCCAGCCGCAACAGATCAAACCGCGGGATCGGCGAGGTCGTCAGGTCCGGCTTCTCGGCGCTATTTTCGATTATGCCGGTCTTTCCGAGTTTCATGGCCTCCAGGAGCAGAGGAATCGTATTCTCGCCTTCGCCCCGCACCACATAATCACAACCGGCCTCCAGGACTGCCTCGGGGAGCGAAGTGGGGTGGGGTCCCCCGGCCACGACGGTTTTGCCGCGGCGCTTGGCTTCTCTCACCAGGGCCAACAAGCCCTCCCGCTGGATATACATGGCCGTTATCAGGATGAGGTCGGCCCACTGCCAATCTTCCTCCGTCAGGCTGCCGGTGTTGAGATCGACCAGACGCATTTCCCATTCCGAGGGCAGCAAGGCCGCCACCGTAATCAAACCCAAGGGTGGATTAACCGTTTTGTTTCCCCGGAGCCCGCAAGATTTCTGGAAGCTCCAAAAAGAAAGGGGAAATTCGGGACATACCAACAAAGCACGCATAGAACTAAATGCCCTCACTAATCGATATTAAGCCGCAACTATAGGGATGAAGCGCTTGAATTCGCTGACCGGGACTCTTTTTTGAACTCCAGAGCCATCTTGCTTAAGAAAGCAAGGGTCTCGCGAGAAGTATGATAACACAAAATTATTTAAAAACCTGGGTCTCTCTAGATTTTGGACATTTGGGGGCAGGGAGCATAATCCAAGGGGTGCGGGGATCCGGTGAGGGTGAAATCCATCCAGGAGATTATGCGGCAACCTCTCGGCGCTTCTTTTTTATGGTTAGGAAGGGCCGCGGATTCCTGACAGCGAAGTTTGTTCCGGAACTTATGCCAAAGGGGGAGGACTGAAGGCATTCCCCCTGGTCACTTTTTCAATGGCCTCGCCAGCAGATCACCAAATCCGCTTCAAGCGTCTCAATCCTTCTTTGTTTCGAACTCAAATAGTTTTTCTCTGAATAATTTTAAGCAGCTATCCACAACGATCTCATCGTAAAGAATGTCCCGGTTTTGCTCGATTTCTTCCAGCGCGGCCCCCAGCTCGAGGGCCGGCCGATAAGGCCGATGGGCGCTCATGGCTTCCACCACGTCGGCCACCCCGATGATGCGCGCCTCCATAAGAATTTCTTGACCGAAAAGGCCCTGGGGATAACCCGAGCCATTGAGTCTCTCATGGTGCTGGAGCACCATTTCTGCAATCGGCCAGGGGAATGCCACACTCTTCAAGATATCGTAGCCGTTCTGCGAATGAACCCGGATCAAGCCCATCTCAACCTCGGTCATTTTTCCGGGTTTGACCAGGATTTCCGTGGGGACGCTGATCTTGCCGATATCATGAACCGAGGCGGCCAATCGCAGCCCCTCAATTCTGTCCCTGGCAAACCCCATTTCTTGGGCGATGGCACAGGCCAGGTCGCCCACGCGTTGCTGGTGACCGGCGGTATAAGGGTCGATTTTTTCCAGGGTTGAGGCAAGGGTTTCCACGGTGTTGGCGAAGAGTTTCTTCACCATTATCAACGTATGTTGAAGTTGATGCAGGATATCCTTCTCTCTCTTGATGCGGAAAATTTTGGCTTTTAATTCGCCCATGGAGAAAGGTTTGCCGATGAAGTCACTCGCGCCGGCCTTAATAATGTCTTCGTAGGAATAGGCCGGAGCATAACCGGTCATCATAATGAAAGGGATATGGGGGTCATCCTTGCGAACCTCTTGCATCAATTCAACCCCATCCTGCCCGCCCATTTTGATATCACTGACTATCAAATCGATATTTTCCCGGCCGAGAATTTCCAAAGCCTCAATGGCGCTCGAGGCTTCCTTGCAGGAAAGGCCGTTCATCTCCAGATACTCTTTAAGAATCCTCCTGATGCTGTCATCATCATCCACTATCAGGATAAATGCCGCTTTCTTAGCTAAATTGGCGCAGGCAACAAAAGTATCCCCGGTCTCACGAGAGCGAGGAAAAATCCCTTCGGGCTTTAAGGCAGAAACGTATTCGGTTAATTGTCGTTCACCTATCCGGGGCATAAATTGTTCCTTTAGTCTCCAAGGGTCGCCAGGCGGTCATCAAGAAAATGGAAGCGGTCTTCGCTTAATAATTCCAGGTTGCCAGGTTGCGCCTTACTCTTGCCTGGGCTCTGTCCTTTGACGATACTATATTGCCGCTTCAGGTAAACACCAATCGGGGAAACCCTGATTTTCCGTTGGGGAAAATCCTGAAGCTCCTGGAGCGCGTACCCTGGCAGGGCGGGCGGAATCGGTCTTTAAGAAGCCTTTGCCGGGGACGGAAAGTCACGCCGGGGCGTCATGGACCACGTCCCCGGGGTGACCGGGTGGAGGGCAACGGTGGGCCGACGGCCGACCCGGGTTTTTAAAAGGGGGATTTACTCGGGGCGTTTTTTTGATCCTTTTCCTGGTCATACATTAAAGAGACGGACTGAGACACTCTCTGCGCCCAGGTGGGATCATCCTTATTCAATTCTACTTCGGCATAAAAATCACTGAAATCATGATCCACTAACTTATAGGGATTCGTGTTACTGTCTGAGTCGAAAAAAGTATGCCGCAATTCGTGCCGCAGCACTCTTTCAATGTCACCTTCTTCACAATGACTGAGCAATTTGCCATCTAACAACATAATATAATCATAACCATCTTCCGGCGCTTCATCTTTAGACAAGAATCTAACCAACTCAGAGGGTTTCATAATTTTACCCAGGGCGATATTACCTTTTTGCACCATCTTCTTCTTGTTAACGAGAAATAATATTTTGGCATTAGCTAAATAGGGGAAATGCTGAGCTTTAAGCTTTTCATAAATTTTGTCTATATATTCAGGAACATGCTCGTACTTCATCGCAACTCTCCTTCTCTTTTCTTTAATTAATTCTCCCAAATCTAATCTGAAAATTTAACCTAGGGGCTCACATATTTCAAGAGCTACTTCAGCCAATTTTCTGAGTCATTCATTTAATCCTGAGCAATTCCCCAATTTCCCGCCGGCGGCCCGCGCCCTGCGGAGCGACACCGCCTTCGAGCTTGGCTAAATTATTTTCCGGTTTTTAATCAAACTAGTTAAGATTCTTTTCTTGCGAAAATTGTTTCCAAGTATTATGGTGACAGTGGAAAAAAGTGCTCAATACTCATGGGCACCAAAAGAACCTGCTTTTCAGGGATTGCGGTGCGGGTACATGTCCCGGGTAAAATTATTTCTCCTCACTCTGCTCGTGTTAAGCCTGGCCCCCTCGCTGGCCTCCGGGAAAGTGGTGCGCTTTACCGATAGTCGGGGGGTTTTGCATATCACCACCGCCGACGCGGAACCCCGTCCCAATCCGGGAAATCCCCCCATCAGGGTGCACCCGGAAACCTCGGCCGCCTTCCCCAAGGCCCCCGCCCCGGAGGCCACAGCGCGGCCCGGTGCGCCCCAGGCAACCGAACCTCCTGCCGCGTCCCCGACCCCTGAGAGCGATGCTACGCCTCCAAGGCCTGAAGCCGGCAAATCCGCCGACCGGTCTGCCGAGCCGCCGCGTTTGATCCAGATTCGCACGGGCAGCCGCGGGAAGATTGAGTACGGCAACGCCACTCCGCCCGCCGCGGCCGCGGCTGCACCGGATCAACGGCCGGCGATCATTCCGGCCGCGGCCGGGTCGGCGGCGCCGCCGCGATCTGCGCCGGGCGAGATCGTCCGGTATAAAGACCCTCACGGGGTGATCCATATCACCAACCTGGGGTCCGAGGCGCCACCCGTGCAGGTCGCGGCCGCGCCCGCGGTTCCCCAGTCCAAACCGAACCCTCCGCCCGCCCAGCCGCCGGCCTGGCAGCCGGTATCCTGGCCGCCCCCCGATTTCGGGGCGAAGGCTGAAAAAGTGGCGGCAATTTCCCGGGGGTTTGCAATGGCGGGTGGAGGCGCCATCCGCGGCTACCGCGACCGGCGCGGCGTCTGGCACATCACCAATGAGGCGCCGGAAGGAACGGAACGGCCCGCCCCCCTTGAGGTGCGCAACCTCCAAGCCAGGGCGCCGGCTCCGATCCCCGCGGCGGCTCAGCCTATTCCACCGCCCCCGGCTTCTGCCTTGACTCAGGCAGCCGGACTACCGACCCCCACCCCGGCGCCCCAACCCTCAGTGCTCGCCCGTCGCGACCCGCGGGGGACTCTGCATATCTTCAATCTGCCGGCCGGGGCTTCCGGGGGCAGCTCGCTGGCCTTTCTGGGAAAGCTCAACCAGGAGTTTGCGGTTATTATCGCCGAGGCGTCCCAGATTTACCGCCTGCCCCCTGCCCTGATCATGGCGGTCATCCGGATGGAATCCAATTTCGTACCCCAGGCGGTTTCTCCCAAGGGGGCCATGGGATTGATGCAATTGATGCCGGGCACCGCCACCGATCTGGGGGTGCGAAATCCCTTCTGTCCCAGGGAAAACATCCTGGCGGGATGCCGCTATCTCAGGTTCCTGCTGGATCATTTCCGGGGCTCCCTGCCCCTGGCCGTAGCCGCGTATAACGCCGGGCACCAGCGCGTGATCGCAGCCGGTTATCAAGTCCCCCCCATCAAAGAGACCCAAGAGTTCGTCACCCAGGTTCTGGGGCTTTATTACCTCATGGAGAAGTCGGGACCGCGCTTGTAGCCTGAGTCCACGCCAGAGGTGCGCCCTGACTCCGGCGGCTCTGGTGCGAATTTTGCACAGGTGACGAGCTAAAGGTTCCCGGAAGGAAAGACCTTTGTGCAGGAAAGAAACTAGAGCCTGTCGCAATAGTCTTCAAGAATGGTTATATTATTCCAAAATAATACAGATTTCTGAAAAAAGGCGGGTATGAAGGCGACCGTCAGTCTTAAAGACCGAACCTCGATTGAGTCTTTCCCGGGGTTATCGGTGCGCTATCTGAAGGAGAATCGGGTCCTGCCTCTCAAGCAGGAAGACGGCCACGTGGTGCTGGCCATGGCCGACCCCGATAACCAGGACCTGCTGTCGGCCCTGGAGGTGGCTTTAGGCGCGCCGATGCTCCCGGTCCGGGCGGCCGAAGAAGAAATCCTCGAGGTTATCCAGGCAGTCTATGAGCCCGGCAGCCCGATGTCCAGGCTGGTGGGGGACTTGGAAGCCGAGGATATCGACCTGGATATGGAGGAATCCTCTGAAATCGGCCATCTGCGGGATATGGCCCGGGAGGCGCCCATCATCCAGTTGGTCAACCTGTTGATGCTGCGGGCCATCGAAATGGGGGCCAGCGATATCCATCTGGAGCCCTATGAAGATGATTTCCGGGTGCGCTACCGCAAAGACGGCCTGCTCTTCGAAGCCGAATCCCCTCCCAAAGGCTTGCAGGCCGCGGTGCTCTCCCGGCTCAAGATCATGGCCCGCCTGGATATTGCCGAGCGCCGCCTGCCCCAGGACGGCCGCTTTCGTTTGAAGGTCAAGGGTCACGACATCGATTTCCGGGTCTCCACCATCCCGACCCTTCTGGGTGAGAGCATGGTGATCCGCATCCTGGACCGGGAGAAAGTCATTCTGGACCTGAACCGCCAGGGTTTCCCCCCCCGGGAACTGCAGCAGTTTGATGGTTTGATCCACAAGCCGAACGGCATGATCCTGGTCACCGGCCCCACCGGCAGCGGTAAAACCACGACACTCTATGCCGCGCTGGAACGGATCAACTCTCCGGAAAAAAAGATCATCACGGTGGAGGACCCGGTGGAGTACCGCCTGAAGGGGGTGACCCAGATGCAGGTGAAACCCTCCATCGGCCTGACCTTTGCCCGCAGCCTGCGCCACATCGTGCGCCAGGACCCCGAGGTCATCCTGGTGGGGGAAATCCGGGACCGGGAAACTGCGGAAATCGCGGTGCACGCGGCCCTCACCGGGCACCTGGTGTTCAGCACTCTGCACACCAATGACGCGCCCGGCGCCATTA
>JBAZKX010000104.1:0-7282 GCA_041650575.1 Desulfobaccales bacterium | reverse complement strand
TGGACCTTCTTTCCCAGTTCCTGATAGCTCTTATGGAAGCTCTTCGGATCAAAAGTGATGATGATCCGTCTGGTCTGGCCCCAGAAGGGCTCATGGGCTTCGTAGTACAGGATCTTCTCATCTTCCTTGGCGAGAGCGGCAAGCTGAGTCTCAGGCTTGCCGGGGAGGGGACGAAAATCCTTCAGAGAGATTTTGGTCAGCTCCGGCGCAAAATCAGGGGCGTAGGAGGCGATGAAATGCATGCCTTCTTGCGCATCGATGTGCTCAATGATCGGCGCGGCATCCATTTCTTGATTGATGAGCAGGGTCACATCTTTGCTCACGATCCCCAAAGCGGAGACCTTGGCCAGGAGGTGTTGCAGGTGATTGTAGAAACCGGTCACGGGCAGGCCGCCGGAAAAACTCTGGTAATAAAAAGGCACCCCCGCGCTCTTCTCGGCGATCAAGGCCAATCCCAACTGCTGCTGGGAAAAGTGTTCCGCCATAAAATCCTCATCCTGCTGGGGCATCGCGGGTAAAGCCGTCGGCTTGGGAGTAGAGGAAATATTGGCGGTTTCTACGATCAGATGGTGTTCTCCCGCGGGCAGCAGGGAATGGACCTTCTTGAAAAAGGCCGTCTTGATTTTATCCAGGTCCGAATCGCTGATCCGGTCCCAATGGTTCCAGAAATTTTGCGAATTCAAGGATTCCAGCCGCAGAGGTCTGATCCTCTGGATGTCCGTGGTTTCGTACCAGGTAGCCAGTTGCCTCTTACTGGTAGGGGCAATGGCCCGGTTCAGGGCGGCATAAAAGACCAGCTCTCCCAGCGACGGGCCTCTGACTCGCTTCTTGGGAGGGAGTATCTCGTTGATAATGCCGGCCAGATCCAGAGCCCGGTCCAGTTCGTTGAGGGCGAAAATCGACCCGAATTCCTTCGGGGAAAAACCGCCCTTGCCCAGAACCGAATCAACCTTATCCGCGGTGCCTAAATACACCTGGTTAATGGTGGTAGGTTTGCCATAGACCCTCTGGGTCTCACGGATGTAAAAATACTCATGTCCTTTTTTGACTTTTTTGTATAGATGCGCCATAATTTATCCCAATTTTTTTAAAATATTTAAGTTTAAATTTAAACCTGCGTACATACTAATGTAGCAGGGTTTGGGGCAAGGAGAAAATGAGGCAAAGTACTCTTTTCTGTAGAGCAAAGTACTCTTTATTTGTGGTTTATCGGTATGAATTCATTCATCAATTAATTTCCAGGGGGCCACGGTGAAGTTTAGAGAATGGCGGTAGCGGCATATCCCTTCCGGATCGCGTATTTCACCAGGTCGGTATTTTTCTTGAGGTTTAATTTCTTCATGATTTTGGAGCGATGGTTTTGAATGGTGCGGAAGCTGAGGAATAGGATTTCGGCGATCTCCTTGCTGGATTTACCCTCGGCGATCAATTTGATGATCTCAATTTCCCGGGGAGATAGCGGTTCGGAATCTTCAGCCTTCTGGCGCTGACTCCGGACGTAGAGGTTGGCCAGGTCGCTGGAAAGCAGGGGGGAGACGTAGATCATTCCCTGCCTGATCTTGTCGATGGCGTTGAGGAGTTCCTTCGGGGCATCTTCCTTGAGAAGGTAGCCGTCCACTCCCGCCGCGATCGCGTTATTCAGGTATTCTTTCTTTTTGTGCATGGTGAGAATCAACACTTTAACCCCCGGATAGGCCTTTTTAATCTCCCGGGTGGCTTCAATCCCCGGCAGCGACGGCATGGTGATATCGAGAATCGCCATATCCACCGTCAGCCTCTTCAGAAGGTCCAACAGCTCGGAGCCGTCGCCTACTTCTCCCACGACCTTCAGGCCCGCAAATCCTTCGATGATTTTCTTGATCCCCTCCCTGACCAGGATGTGATCTTCGGCCAAAACAATGTTATACATAATTATTTCCCATGCTTATCCGTTGGAATGGTAAACGTTATGGTGGTGCCATGGCCCTTTTGGCTGGCGATCTGGAGAGAGCCCTGGGCCATAAGGGCCCTTTCATTCATGGCGGTCAAGCCCAAACTGCGTTTGGCAGACTTCCTGGACAGGGCCCGGGATAAATCAAAGCCTCGGCCATTATCATGGATCATAAAGGAGGCCTTCCCATCGATGAGGTGGACGTCCACCTCGACGTGGCTGGCCCGGGCATGTTTGACGATATTGGTCAAGGACTCTTGGAAGATGCGATAGATATTGATTTGGGTCTCAGGGGAAAAGAGGTTGTCGATCTCGTCCATCCGCACTTCGCTGTGCATATTATGGTTACGGCAGATTTCGTCCACCAGGTATCCCAGGGAAGAGGACAGGCCCAGGTCTTCCAGACTCGAAGGACTGAGATCCCAAGCCAGGCGGCGGACGTTTTCGATGACCGTGTCAATATAAGACAGCATCTGCTCACAATTTGCCCTCAGAGGTTGCTGATCGGCCGACAACTTTTCCTCGATGGCCACCAGGTGGATTTTCAGGACGGTCAGGGCCTGCCCCAGTTCGTCATGCAATTCCCGGGCGACCCGCCGGCGCTCCTGTTCCTGGAAACTCAGGAGCTGGGAAGCGAGCAGTCGCAGTTCCTGGCCCGTGGCCTTCAGGGCCTCATCGGCCCGCTGACGCTCGACCTGGGCCCGCAAAGCCGTAATGCCAAAGGCCAAATCGTCTGCCAGGCCCATGAGCAAATGGATTTCCTCCTCGTCAAAGGCGTCGGGGTCCACCGCATAAATCGCCAGGGTCCCGAAAGTGCGGCTATCGCGTAATGGCAGGGCCAGAATCGAGGCATACCCTCTTTTCCTGGCTTCCTCACGCATAAAGGCCACATCGCGGTCCACGCAGGTATCCCGGCAAATCACGGGCTTACCCCGCCGGATCGCCTTGCCCACGGGCCCGCGACCCCGCCTTTGATTGGCCCAGGTAAGCTGCAGTTGTTCAACGTAACCATCGGTGAAGCCCTTCTGCGCCACCGGGCGGATCGATTTAGCCGCGTTAGATTCGGCATAGCCCACCCAGGCCATGCGATAGTTGCCCACCTCCACAATGATCCGGCACACCTCGTTCAATAATTCCGCCTCATTGGTGGCGCGGATTAAGGCCTGATGACATTCCGTGATGGCTTTGAGGGCGCGGCTGACTTTATGCAGCGTCTCTTCCATCCGTTTGCGTTCCGTAATGTCCTCGATGATGCCCATGGTGCCGATCCTGTGGCCGGCGCCATCCTGGAGAGGCGCACTGGAAAGGCTGACGTCGATAAGGGAACCATCCCGGCGCTGCCGGCGCAGCTCCAGGCCTAGCATGGTGCTGCCCTGCATCTTGCGCTGTTCCAGGATCTCGTAGGCCTGCTCTTCGCCGGGGGGAATGATGGGCAGGGATTTGCCGATAACCTCAGCCTGGGTCCAGCCGAACATGCGTTCCGCCGCGGGATTCCAGCTGATGATCTCGCCTCCCAGGTTTCTGGCGATAATGGCCAGGGGGCACGCCTGCACCAGGGTCCGAAGGCGGCTGTTCACTTCCTGCAAGGCCGCAGCCGCCCGCTTGCTCTCGGTAATATCCCGGGCGACGGTGGAGAAAAACTCAACCTCATTTTTGGCGTTTTTATGGGCGATAAGCACCTGGGAGGTGGGTATTTCCCGACCGTCAGGGCCCAGGAAGGCGGTTTCCCCACTCCAGACTTCATGGCGTATGGCCTCGACACAGCCATGCTCCAACAAAACCCGGTCGGCCCACTCCGGCTGCAAGTCCTTGACGGTAAGATGAGAAATATCGTCGTCCACGCCCAGGCCCACCATCTGGCGGCCGGCGCGGTTGAGATAGAGCACCCTGCCCGCCAGATCTGCGGTCCCCACCAGGTCTGAAGTGGCTTCTAAGATCGCAGCCAGCCGCGCCCGCCCCGCTTCGGCTTGCTTTCGCTGGGTAATATCGCGGTTGATTTCCAAAATGGCCGTGGGCCGGCCATCCTTGTCCCGTTGCAAGGCCCAGCGGCTGGTTACCACGATGCGCCAGCCATCCTTCCTGGTATGAGTCAACTCACCCTGCCATTGCCCCTGGCGGAATAACTCATTTTGTATGGCCTCCATGGCCTCGGGAAAATCCGTGTGCAACAGTCCATGAATTTCCTGGCTTAAAGCTTCATCCCGACTCCAGCCGTAGGTTTCTTCCGCTCCGGAATTCCAAAAAACGATCCGGTTGTCCAGGTCCCGGACTATAATGGCATCGTGGGCCAGATTCAGAAGCTCGGCCTGGCGGCGCAACTCCTCTTCCGCCCGCTTGCGCTCGGTGATATCGGCCAGAATCCCCATGTTGCCAATGATCTTGCCATGGGCATCCAACAGCGACGCAGTCCATAAATGCACGTCAAGCATTGAGCCGTCTTTGCGCACCCGCTTCAGTTCCAGGGCGGATTGCTCCTTTCCCTCCATTTCCACCTTGAGCCTGACTTCCTCCTCAGGCTGATGGTTTTCCGGAACGACGGGGAGATACCCCCCCACCACCTCTGCTTCCTTCCAGCCGAACATGCGCTCAGCGCCCGGATTCCACAGCTTGATTTTGAAATCGCGATCCAGGGTAATGATGGCCAGAGGCGAGGCCTGGATCAGCGTTTGTAAGGTATGGGTGGTTTCTTTCAGCGCGTTCTCGGCTTGCTTTTTCTCGGTGATATCCAGGGCCAGCCCCTGGAGGAACAGGGATTGGCCGTCTTTGTCATAGATCACCCTGGCCTCATCCCGGAACCAGACGACCCGGCCGGATTTGGACAACAGGCGGTATTCGGTGGAAAGAGGATTGCCGGATTCGAAACTCCGGGCGATTTCGGCCAACACCCGCTCCCTGTCTTCCGGATGGATCTGCCTTTTCCAGGTCTCCTGACTATCGGCCTGCCATTCTGCGGGGGAAAACCCGAGAAGGGATTCGATCTGGGGACTGACATAGATTAATTCGACGCCGCCGGTGAGCGAGATGATATAGGTGATAGCCGGGATTTGCTCCACCAGGGTGCGATATTTGGCTTCGCTATGGCGCAGGGCTTGTTCAATCTGCCGGCGAACCTTAAGTTCCTGTTCCAGCGAATCATTGGCCTGTTTCAATTGAACCGTGCGTTCCGCCACCCTGATTTCCAGGTCTTCCTTGGCCAGCCGCAGCTCCTCTTCCGCCTGGACCCGGGCGATAGCGCTCCCTACCTGGGCCGCCAGGGTCTCCAAGGCCGCCTGGGCGGTCTCCGGCACCTCTTCATACTGGTGGGAGGCAATGTTGATGGAGGCAATGACCCGGTCCTGATAGATTACCGGGATGATCGCCGCCGAGCCCAGACCTTCTTCGAGACCGACGGCATCCAGGATTCCCGGCAGGTCTTGCAGACGGGCATACAGGGGTTTTCCCACCATTACCAGGTAGGCGTTAACGGAATCGGCCTCATAATGGGAGATGCTCTCCACAAATTTCGGGGAGAAGCCTTGGTGATAAGCCAGGGAAAGATCCCCGGTAGCCGGGTCCACCAGGTACACGCCGCCGCTGTCCATACCCGAAAAGTTGATCCCCGTTTCCACGCATAGCCGCAAGGTCGCCTCCAAACCCACCTTGCCGCTGAGGGCCAGAGCCAGATCGCGCTGTAAACGGATGATCGCCTCGGTGCGCCGGCGTTCCTCAATCTGCTGCCGGAGTTGGGTATTGACCCACTCCAATCCGGCCGTGCGTACTGCCACCAGCCGCTCCAATTCCGCATACGCCTGACGCCGGATATCTTCCGCCTGCTTGCGATCGGAGATATCCCGGATGACCGCCAGCAGACAGTCCCGGCCACCCAGGGTGGTAGGGGTTAAATTAATTTCTATCCAGAACCGGCGGCCGCTTCGGTCTTCCGCCCACCATTCAAAGAGCTGCGGCCCTTCCTCCAGGGCCTTTCTCTTTAATTCCTGCGCGTCCTGAAGCGTGAAAGGCACATCGGCGCTGCACACTTGCGCCAAGCTGAGCGTCGCTCCTTCCGCCTTATCGTATCCGCTCATTTCCAGGTATTTCTGGTTGACCTCCAAAAAATTGCCCGTCTCCGGATCGATAACGACGATGGCATCGCTGACGGCGCTGAAAATCGCATGGTATTTGGCCTCCGAGGCTTTGAGGGCCTCTTCCGCCCGCAGTCTTTCCGTAATATCCAGCAAGGTGCCCATGATGGCCGGGTACCCCTGATATTCCACCTGACGCGTCAATACTTCGCAGAAGATTGCCGATCCATCCTTCCTTAACCCTTTAAAATGATTCCGGGCTCCTTGTTTTTGGGTAGTGAGCCGGAGCTGGATGTCCTTGGCGATGCGGGGACGGTCCTCCGGATGCACCAGGTCCAGGGGGCTCAGCCGGTCAATGAGGTCATCGGGGGTGTAGCCGAAGGCCTGGGCCAGAACCGGGTTGACGTAGCGGAACAGCCCCTCTTGAATCAGGTAAACCCCGGCCAACGAGCCTTCGGTGACAATGCGGTAACTGGCTGAGCTCTCTCGCAGCGCGTCCTCGACTTGCCTGCGCTCGGTGATGTCCTCCTGGACCGAAATCCAACATTTCTTGCCGGCGACTTCCAGGCCGCTGACCCGGGAATAGCTATAGAACGGGGTGCCGTCTTTCCTGCGGGTCCTGACCTCTCCGGCCCAGAAGCCGGAGGTCTCCAACTCGGCCATGATGTCCCTGGACAGGTCGGCCCATTCCTCCGCAGAATAATCATTGAGCTTCTGAACATCTTGCCCGAGCAATTCTCCCGGCTGATATCCGAACATGGTATCCAAGGCCGGATTGGTATAGATGATGAAGCCTTCTGCGTCAGTGACGATGACGCCTTCCGCCATGCTCTCCAGGACTCGGGCCTGGGTTTGCAGGGCCTCTTCCGCCCGTTTGTGTTCCGTGATGTCCAGTACGGAAATCAAGACTTCTTTATAAGTTTGCTCCGATCCGGGCAGAACGCGCGACCTTAACTGAATCTGGTTTAGCTTACCTTTCAGGGTTACGGTAGTGGCTTCGCTCTCAAACCGGACTTTGCCCTCAGTTATGGCAATAACCGCTTCTTTGAAGGTCTCGTAGGATTCTTCGGAAAAAATCGAAGCCAAATTACCCAGAATTTGCTCCTTCTTCTCGGCTTCGTATATTTCCAGGGTGGCGCTGTTGATATCGACGATCTTCACCAGGGTGGCGCAATGCTGCAATTCTTCCGGCTGAGCCTCGAAATAGGCCCGAAAATCTTGAACTCCGGCCTCCTTCAAACTCTCCAGATAAGTCTTCAGATCAGAAAAATCTTCATGCCAGAGAGCAACG
>JBAZKX010000103.1:0-7289 GCA_041650575.1 Desulfobaccales bacterium | reverse complement strand
TTTATAGCATTTGCCAAAAGTTCTTTCCTCATATCCCCTCCCCCCCCAACGGGGGGAGAGGGCTAGGGTGAGGGGGGGCGGAAAAAACTTTTGGCAACGAGTATAAGATTTCAGCCTGAGCTCCATGGGGGCATTTCAGTCTGTCCATCCTCTATCAATTCAAGCAAGGAGAGATCTTATGCCTTTAGTGAACATTAAGCTGATTGAAGGCGTCTTTTCCCAGGAACAGAAGCAGGAGATGATCAGACGCATGACCGATATCATAGTCGATCTTGAAGGCGAGCACATGCGCCCGGTCACCGTGGTGGTCATCGAGGAAGTGAAAAGCGGCGACTGGGGCGTCGGCGGCAAGGCTTTTACCTGCGCCGACGTTAAAGCGCTGGTAGGGGGGGAAGTAGAAAATTTTGCCTTGTCCCTACTACCTGCCCCAAGAGTCCCTAGTCCGTAGGACCGTAGGGCGGGAAAGCGAAGCGCATCCCGCCATTAGCATTAGATAGAATCAGGGGTGGGTTGTTAGATACGGGCTGAAAACACCAAGGGCTTATGGAAAGGTTTTAGAGAAAATGAAGTTGAATTGTCATGTTTCAATAAGATTATAAAAATTATCCCGCCTAAAAAAACGTTGGTTTAATGAAATGGCCTGTTTCTATCCAACTTATAAAATAATTTCTGAGCCCGTCGTACGAACGATTTTCCCCATATTGTTTAACCAGTTCAAGTCTTTTTTGTAATGGGATGGTGAAGTATAACGGACTTTCAATAAACAGCGAAACGATTTCTCTCCTTAATAAATAATCTGAAATTTTATACGATGTCATTTCGGGACCATCCCAAGTCTTGATTGCCTTATACCTACGGGTTTTTCAAATGATCATCATCAACCTTTGGAAAATTTCGGTAAAATAAATTATATAATAACCTCCCCATCGTCCAGGGCACTATCAATAACAAATAGCAGACCGCCCAGAGGAGTACACTCTGGATGCTGGGTTCAAAAGTTCGATAGTTAGGCTGCATGGTAAATTCCTTTTGGAAATTCTATTTTGCAATTTAAGTGCCATAGACTAATATATTGAATTTACAAAATATATTTTAAATGACCCGTGTAAAATATTTCCATTATCTTGGAAGATTGTTTGAAATTTGGACAAAGCAGGGATTATGACTTGAAGCTCCCCTCAAGAGAAAATATTTTTCGCGGCATTATGCCCGCAAACCTTGACAATCAGGCCATCTATGGACACAATTTTATCCATATTATGTAAACCCGTGCCTACCCCTAAGGAGAATCTCGTGAAGAAATTCAAAGTCCTAATCCTGGCCCTGACCCTGGCGGCCTTTGCCGCGGGGAGCCTCTGGGCCGCCGACGCCAAGCCCCAAACGGCCTGTCCGGTGCTGGCCGGCAACATCGACAAACAGCTTTATCTCGACTACCAAGGCAAGCGCATCTACTTCTGCTGCGCGGGCTGCGATCAGGAGTTTAAGAAAGACCCGGCAAAGTACATGAAGAAGCTGCAAGAACAGGGCATCACCCTGGAACCCTGCCCGGCGCCCGCTCAAAAGTAACCCCGCCCCGATTGGCCGGGCCGCCTCAGGGATCGGGTCCCCCTGACCCTGATCCCTGCGGCGCCCGGGTTTCCCGGTAACTGTCGCTGGCCTCTCCTGCCCCCCTTGACACCGGCCCCGGCCCTGTGGCACATTTGACCCAAAAACCACTCGGGCAGGTCAATGCAAAGCTTCCGCCAAGAACTCTGGTTTCAAGTCCCCGGCCGCCGGGCCTTCATCAATATCACCCCCCAGGTGCAGCAGTGCCTTCAGGACAGCGGCATCACCGAAGGCCTGGTCCTGGTCAACGCCATGCACATCACCGCCAGCGTCTTCATCAACGACGATGAACCCGGGCTGCATCACGACTACGAGGTTTGGCTGGAAAATCTGGCGCCCCACGCCCCGGTCTCCCGGTATCGCCACAACGTGGGCGAAGACAACGCCGACGCCCACCTGAAGCGCCAGGTCATGGGCCGGGAAGTAGTGGTGGCCGTCACCCGCGGTAAGCTCGATTTCGGCCCCTGGGAGCAGATCTTCTACGGCGAGTTCGACGGCGGCCGCCGCAAACGGGTATTGGTAAAAATCATCGGCGAGTGAACGTGCGGTTGGTGGCACCGGCGTCCCGCCTGTGCAGGCGCAGGTTAAACGTTTATGATCTATAGATGTTCCACCCCAAGGATGAACGATCCTCGCTGCCCCCCTTTTTCAAAGCGGGTTTTACAGTCCCCCCCTGACAAAGGGGGATTTAGGCAGTAGTATCTCCCGGTTAAGCCTCAAACAATTGATATTTTAATGATATTAAGATTAAGATGTTATACCGGCGCAAGCAAATCCCCTCTCCCCTACGAGGGGAGAGGTCAGGGTGAGGGGTGGCTTCGTTGCTTGATCACCCCCCTCACCCTGCGGCGAGCCGCTTGGTTGCGCCCGCAAAATTTTCATTCAGTCCGATCAGGCCTCGGACCCCAGGGGGTGCCCCATCATGGCTCACGAGACCCCGACGCCAGGCCCCCGGCCCCGGCTGCTTAAGGCCAGGCCGGTCTGGGATTTCCTCACCGAGACTTACGCCGCCTGGCGCCGGCACCAGGCCCAGACACTGGGCGCGGCGCTGGCCTTCTACATCACCTTTTCCATGGCGCCCCTCCTCATCTTGATTACTGCGGTCTTCGGCGCCATTCTCGGCCGGGCCACCATCCAGGCGGAGATCTTAAGGCAGGTCCAGGAGTTCATCGGCGAACAGGGCGCGGCCACCGTCAAATTGATGTTCGGGGCCGCCTACCTGCGGGGCTCGGGCCTGACCGCCACCATCATCGGCCTCGCGGTAATCCTGATCGGCTCCACCAGCGCCTTTGTCATGCTCAAACAGGCCCTCAATGTCATGTGGGGAGCCCAGCCGGACCAGGCGGCTCCCCTCTGGCGCCTGGTGAAAGATCGATTGCTCTGCTGCGCCATGATCATGTTATTCGGACTCCTGATCGTGGTGTCGCTGTTGCTCAGCCTTGGACTGTCCCTCCTCACCAGCTTCTTTCAGAGCCTGCTGCCGCTACCGCCCTTCTCGATCCAGGCCGCCGACTTTATGCTCTCCCTCTTCCTCCTCACCCTGCTCTTCGCCCTGACCTATAAAGTCTTGCCGGACGTGGACATCGCCTGGACCGACGTCTGGATCGGCGCGGCCATCACCGCGGTCCTCTTTACCCTGGGAAAATTCCTCTTCGGCATCTATCTGGCCCGCAGCGCCATCAGTTCCGCTTACGGCGCCGCCAGTTCGCTAGCCATCCTGCTCATGTGGGTGTTCTACTCGGCCCAGATCTTTTTCATCGGCGCGGAAATCACCCAGGTGTACGCCAACCGCTACGGCTCCCGGGTCAAGCCCCGCACCAAAAAGGGCGGACCCGGCGGCCCGCCCCTATAATGCCTTGCTTATACCGAAAACTGAAAACCGTCTTTTACTCCTTCACCACGGTTGCCTTGACGATGGTCACCGGCTCCTTGGGCACATTCTCATACATCCCTTGAGTAGCAGTAGCCACCGCCTTGATCTTGTCCACCACGTCCTGGCCCTTGACCACCTTGCCGAACACCGCGTAGCCCCATCCCGGGAGCGTCTTGCTCTTATGATTGAGCATGGCGTTGTTGGCTACGTTGATGAAAAACTGCGCCGTGGCCGAATCCGGGTCCTGAGTCCGGGCCATGGCTATGGTATAAGGGTCATTAGTCAGGCCGTTGTCCGCTTCGTTCTTGATGGCGGCCCGGGTCGGCTTCTTGTTCAACTTGGCATCCAGACCGCCCCCCTGAATCATAAAGCCGTTGATGACCCGGTGAAAAACGGTGCCGTTATAAAAACCCGCCTTGACGTACTCCAGAAAATTGGCCACCGTAGCCGGCGCTTTGTCCGGATACAGCTCCAGGGTGATGTCTCCCATACTCGTTTCCAGTTTGACCAACGGATGACTCCTTTCTGCCCGGACGCAGAGCCCGGTTCCCAGGATTAAGCCCACCATCAGGCCGACAGCCAGGACCAGCCTGGCGCGCCCGCCGCTTCCGGTTAGTTTCATGCCGATCCCTCCATGGTGATTGAATAAATACCTGCACTGATCCCGCGCCGGGATCGGAACCCGCCGCCAGTTTACCAAATCCCCTCACAGGAGCAAAGGAAAACCCGCGGTTTAATAAACCTGCCGCCCCGGCAGCCGGGCCCACTCCTCCAGCAGTTCACGGCATTCTTCCAGGAGAAACCCGGCATAAACGGCCACCGGGCTCCGGCTCATAGCCTGCATCTGCAAGTTGCCGATGGGCATCTCGTTGAAGCCCAGCCGCGCCGCCTCGCCAATGCTGGTGCCGTAAATCAGCCGGTCCAGCCGGGCCCAATGAATCGCCGCAAAGCACATGGGACAGGGTTCGTTAGTGGAGTAGATCTCGCAGCCGGACAGGTCGTAGCTCTCAAGCTTCCGGGCCGCCAGGCGAATGGCGTTCATTTCCGCGTGGCAGGTGGGGTCGCGATCTTGGATCACGGTGCTGTGCCCCACGGCCAGAACCTCCCGCCGCCGCACCACACAAGCCCCAAATGGCCCGGCCACGGTCCCCGCACGTCCGCCAACGCCCGCCGCATAAACTCCGAATTGGGGGAAAACCGAGCCACCATCGCCATCCTCTTCAGCCGGCCTTTGTCCTATTACCATAAGGTTAATATATTATGGTTGCAACCCGCCCTTACCACCTCTGCATTCATCCTCCGCCGCGCCGCCCCCCCCACGAACCGCCCTTGGCGCTATCCGAGCCATATCGGTAAGTTATGGAAAATTCTGAAAAGTTCAAGGGTTGGTAAATTATAGTGCATCCGCGAGTATATATCGTTACTGGTGCAAGTCAGGTTTAGATAATTGAAGGACTCAGCAGGGGAGCGCCAGCATCTCAATCCCGGGGCGCGCCCATAAGAATCTATTGAAAATATTTGATAAAAATAAAAAACAGGTTTAACCTGGAACTAAACTTGGTTTTGAAGATAGGCAAAGGAAATTTTGGTTCGGCTATCATCTCACGGCTTGGCTTAGGGACAGGAGGCAGAGGAACCATGGCGCAGAGAACAAAGAAAGCAGAACCTAAGGTTACGCAGCTAGCCAAATGCCCCACGGGCATTAAGGGCCTGGATGACATCACCAACGGCGGCCTGCCCCAGGGCCGGCCCACCCTCATCTGCGGCTCGGCCGGCTGCGGCAAGACCCTGCTGGCCATGGAGTTCATCGTGCGGGGGGCCCTGGAATTCGGCGAGCCCGGGCTCTTCGTGTCCTTCGAGGAGAGCACCGAGGAACTGGCCAAGAACGTCGCCTCCCTGGGGTTCGATCTGCCGGAACTGGAGAAACAAAAAAAGATCGCCCTGGATCACATCTATATCGAGCGCAGCGAGATCGAGGAGACCGGGGAATACGATTTACAGGGCCTGTTCATTCGCCTGGGCTACCAGATCGACGCCATCGGCGCCAAACGCGTGGCCCTGGACACCATCGAGGCCCTCTTTGCCGGCCTGCCCAACGAACTGATCCTGCGCTCGGAGCTGCGCCGCCTCTTCCGCTGGCTGAAAGACAAGGGCGTCACCGCCATCATTACCGGGGAACGGGGCGAAGGCACCCTGACCCGCCACGGTATCGAGGAATACGTTTCCGACGCGGTCATCGTCCTGGACCACCGGATAACGGGCCAGATGGCCACCCGGCGCATCCGGTTCGTCAAGTACCGCGGCTCCCTGCACGGCACCGACGAGTATCCCTTCCTGATCGATGAGCAGGGCATTTCCATCATGCCCATCACCTCCCTGGGCCTGGACTACGCCGTCACCAGCGAGCGGGTCTCCACCGGCATCCCCCGCCTGGACGGCATGTTGGCCGGACAGGGCTATTACCGGGGCAGCAGCATCCTGGTCTCCGGCACCGCCGGCACCGGCAAGTCCAGCCTGGCGGCCTATTTCGCCGACACCACCTGCCGCCGGGGCGAGCGCTGCCTCTATCTGGCCTTCGAGGAATCCCGGGACCAGATCATCCGCAACATGCGCTCCATCGGCCTGGACCTGGCACCCTGGGTCGAAAAGGGACTCCTGAAGTTCCACGCGGCCCGCTCTACCCTCTACGGCCTGGAGATGCACCTGGCCGTGATCCACAAGCTGGCCAATGAATTTCAGCCTTCGACCGTGATCATGGACCCCATCACCAATCTCTCCATTGTGGCCAGTGAGAGTGAGGTGAAATCGGTGATGATGCGCCTGGTGGATTTTTTCAAGAACCGGCAAATCACCACCCTGTTCACCAACCTGACCCACCCCGGTGAACTGGAGAGCACCACCAGCGGGATCTCCTCCCTGATGGACTCCTGGCTGCTGCTCTTAAGCGTCGAAAGCAACGGCGAGCGCAACCGCATCTTCCACCTCCTCAAATCCCGGGGTATGGCACACTCCAACCAGATGCGGGAGTTCCTCATTTCCGATAACGGCATCGACCTGGCGGACGCCTACGTCGGACCCGGCGGGGTGCTCACCGGCTCGGCCCGGGTGCAGCAGGAAAGCCTGGAGAAGGCCACGGCCCTGGAGGCCAAAGCGGAACTGGAGCGCCGCCGGCGCAGCCTGGAGCGCAAACGCCAGGTCATGGAGTCCCAGGTGGCGGCCCTGCAAGCCGAGATCGCCGGCGAAGAAGACGAATTGCAGGTGCTGCTGAGCCGGGAAGAAGAGAAAGCCAAAGCGGCGAGCCAGGAACGGGCGGAACTGGCCGCCCTGCGCAAGGCCGACGCCCAGAGCCCGGGAAAAGGAGCCTGATCGATGCCGAAGGAAAAGGAGTGGAACTTGCGCCTGTATGTGGCCGGCATGACCCCCAAGTGCGTGGAGGCCTTTGCCAATCTCAAGAAGCTTTGCGAAGAGCACCTTAAGGGCTGCTATGCCATCGAAATCATCGACCTGCTGGAGAATCCCACGCTCGCCCAGGGGGACCAGATCCTGGCCATCCCGACCCTGGTGCGCAAGCTGCCGGAACCCATCAAGAAAATTATCGGGGATCTGTCCAATACCGAACGGGTCCTGGTGGGCCTGGATTTACGGCCTAGAGGATAGTTTCCTAAAAGCAATTTTCCGTTTTCAGTTTGCAGTTTTCAGTGAAAGGCTTGGAAAAGAATTGCAGAATATTACCGTGAAAAGCCAAATCCCCCTAAATCCCCCTTTTCCAAAGGGGGACTTTAAAACCCCCCTTTGAAAAAGGGGGGTAGGG
>JBAZKX010000102.1:0-7302 GCA_041650575.1 Desulfobaccales bacterium | reverse complement strand
AGGCGCCGCAGGCGCTGCTGCTTGGCAAAAGACACCGCCTCCTGGGGGCTGCCGAACCTCAGGCTCTTCCGGGTCTTGACCTCCACGATCACCAGGGTCTTGCCCTGCCGGGCGACGAGGTCGATCTCCCCCAAAGGCGTCACGTAATTGCGCTCCAGGATCTTATAGCCCTGCTTTTTTAAAGCCGCCGCGGCCAGATCTTCGCCTTGATCACCCAATTGCCGCCGTGCGTCTTTCATGGCTCTGTCAAGCCTCCTCCCATCCATTCCCTCACGCCCCGGAAGGTGCGGCGGTGGAGGGGGCAGGGGCCCCAGCAGCGCAGGGCCTCCAGGTGTTCGGCGGTGGCGTAGCCCTTATGCCGGGCAAAATTATATTGGGGAAAGCGCTGGTGGTAGGCCTCCATCAGCCGGTCCCGATAGACCTTGGCCACCACGGAGGCCGCGGAAATGGAAGGACAACGATCGTCCCCTTTGATCACCGGTTGTTGGGGGTAGGTCAGGGGCAGGGGTTGGTTGCCGTCCACCAGGACCATCTGCGGGACCCGGGACAGGTCCCTAATGGCCAGGGCCATGGCCTTGAGGGAGGCGGCCAGGATACCCTGGGCTTCGATCTGGCGGGGGCCTACCTCGCGAATCGCCAGGGACAGGGCCTGGCTCCGGATCTGGAGATCCAGCTCCGCCCTGACCTCCGGGCTGAGGCGCTTGGAATCCCTGAGTCCGGGAAATTCGACGCCGGCTGGGAGGATGACGGCCGCGGCCACCACCGGACCCGCCAGGGGGCCCCGGCCCACCTCATCCACGCCGGCAATAAAGGTCAATCCCTGAAAACGCCAAAAACCTTCCGGGTCAGCAAGCACGTCGATGCTGCCCGGAGGTCGGCTCATAACATCGGGGTCCGCTTTTCCTTGATCCGGGCTGCCTTGCCCTTACGCTCTCTCAGGTAATAGAGGCGGCCCTGGCGGACCTTACCCCGGGTCAGCACCACCACCTGGTCGAGGTTGGGCGAATGGATGGGGAAGATGCGCTCCACCCCTACGCCATAGGAGACCTTGCGCACCGTAAAGCTGGCGCCGGACAGGCCGCCGTGCTTGCGGATGACCACCCCTTTGAAGACCTGGATGCGCTCCTTGTCCCCTTCCACGATGCGTACATGCACTTCCACGGTGTCCCCGGGGCGAAAGGCCGGCAAATCCGCCCGCATCTGCTCCCGGGATAATTGATATACACGTTCCATTTCCTCACCTATCCTTCGCCTGGCGCCTGGGCCAGGGATTTGATAAATTCCCGGTCTTCCTTACTGAGCACGGCCTTGGCCAGCAAATCCGGCCGCCGCCGCACCGTGCGTTCCAAGGCTTGCCTACGCCGCCACCGGGCGATCCTGGCGTGGTCGCCTTCCAGCAGCACCTGGGGCGCCTCCCGGCCTTCGAAGACCCGGGGCCGGGTGTAATGGGGATATTCCAGGAGGCCTTCCTGGAACGATTCTTCTTCCGTGGCCCCTTCGCCGCCCAGGACCCCGGGCAGCAGCCGCGTTACGGCGTCGGCCACGATCAGCGCCGGGATTTCACCCCCGGTCAGAATATAATCGCCTATTGACAACTCTTCATCAATATAAAAATGAATCCGGTCGTCCACACCCTCATAATGCCCGCAGATGAGCAAGAGGTGTCGGCAACCGGCCAGTTGCCCGGCCTTGGCCTGGCTGAACACCGGGCCTCCGGGGCCCAACAGGATCACCCGGGTGGCGGGATCTTCCCGCCGTACCGCCCGGATGGCCGCCGCCAGCGGCTCAATCTTCATGACCATGCCGGGGCCGCCGCCGAAAGGCCGGTCGTCCGTCACCTGGTGCCGGTCCACGGTATAGTCCCGCAGGTTCAGCACCCGGTAGGTGACCGCCCCCTGGGCCTGGGCCCGCTGGAGCATGCTCTGGCTCAAGGGCGACCTGAAAAACTCGGGGAAGAGGGTCAACAGGTCGATCTGCATCCGCTTATCAGAATCCCGGCTAAGTCTTTTCAAAGCCCTTCGGGAGGCGAGGCCTTGAGCACCCCCTCCTCCAGGTTGATTTCGATGATGACGTCCTCCACCGCGGGCAGCAGCAACTCCCGTTCCCCCTGGCGCACCACGTAAACGTCGTGGGCCGGGGTGGGGATGATGCTCTCCAGGTGCCCCAACAGGGTGCCGTCGGCCGCGTCGACCACGGCCAGACCCAGCACCTGGAACCAGTAATATTCCCCTTCGGGCAGCGGCGGGAACCGCCTGGGGTCCCCCTGGACCTCCAGCCCCGCCAGCTCTTCCGCCCGGCTGCGGCTGAGAACGTCTGCCAGGCACAGCAGCACCTGGTTCTTATGGCGCCGGGCTTCAAGCACCCGGTAGCTCTGGCCGCCGATCCAGACTTCGCCTAAAGCCGCAAACACCTCCGGGTCCGTGGTGGCCGCGTTCGCGTCCGCCCGGACCTTGACGGCGCCCTTAAGGCCCTGGGCTCCGGAAATGCGCCCCAGGCCGACCAGCGGGCCGGGGGCCGTCTGCCTGCTACTCAATGATTTCCAGGACCGCCCGTTTGCGAATCTTGGTGGACGCGGCGCTAAGAATGGTGCGCATCGCCCGGGCGGTGCGTCCTTGCTTGCCGATCACCTTACCCAGATCCTCTTTGGCTACCTTCAGTTCGATAACTGAGGTTTGCTCCCCTTCGATTTCCTTGACCTGCACCTGTTCAGGATTATCTACTAGTGACTGTGCGATGAACTTCACCAATTCCTTCATAGTAGTCACCTCTGTCAAGGGATAGGGCGATCAACCTCCCTGGTGCTCCTGGCCGACTTTAGGCCTCCGGCGCAGCTGCGCCTCGGGGCCGCTTCAGCAGGCTGGCCACCGTATCAGTGGGGGTTGCCCCCTTGCCCACCCACTCTTTCAGCAGGTCTTCTTTCACCGATACCGCCGCCGGTTCCTGGCGTGGATCATACGTGCCGATAATATCCAGGAAACTACCGTTCCGGGGAGACTCACTGTTGCTCACCACGATGCGATAGAATGGGCGCTTTTTCGCGCCGTAACGGGCCAAACGAATACGCAATGCCATGGACGCTGATTTAACCTCCTTAGGTTTGATGGGGCGTAGGGGCGGACCTAGTGTCCGCCCTCGAAGGCGCACACCCAGGTGCGCCCTTACAAAAAGCCATTACATAAAATTCATGGGGAAGCGGGCCTTCCCCTTCTTGCCGCCTTTGGCCACCTGCTTGATCATCTTTTGGGTCATGGCGAAATTCTTTAGCAGCCGATTGACGTCCTGGACCGTGGTGCCGCTGCCCATGGCGATGCGCCGGCGGCGGCTGCCGTTGAGGATGGTGTGGTCGGCCCGTTCTCCCGGCGTCATGGAGCTGATGATGGCCTCCACCCGCTTCAAGTCGCGCTCGTCCGGCTGCATCCCCTTAAGGTCCTTAATCTTGCCCCCCAGGCCGGGGATCATGCCCAAGATCTGCTCCATGCTGCCCATTTTCTTGATCTGCTTAAGCTGGTCCCGAAAATCATCCAGGGTGAAGGACTCCTGGCGCAGCTTCTTTTCCAGGGCCTTGACCTCGTCGGCGTCGTAGGCCTCCTGGGCCTTCTCAATCAGGGTGAGGACGTCCCCCATCCCCAAAATCCGCGATGCCAGGCGGTCCGGGTGAAAGACCTCCAGCGCGTCCAGCTTCTCCCCGACCCCCAAAAATTTGATGGGCTGGCCGATGACCTCCCGCATGGACAGGGCCGCGCCACCCCGGGCATCGCCTTCCACCTTGGTGAGGATCACCCCGGTGAGCTTGAGGAGATCATGAAAACTCTGACCCACGGTCACCGCGTCCTGGCCGGTCATGGAGTCCGCCACCAGCAAAATCTCGTTGGGCTCCACCTTGGCCCGGATGGCCTTAAGCTCCTCCATCAGCGGTTCATCCACGTGTAGCCGCCCCGCGGTATCCAGGATCACCGTATCCAAACCCTCGGCGTAGGCCGCCTCCATGGCCGCGGCCGCGATGGCCACCGGGTTCTGGCTGGCCTCGGTAGGATGCACCATGACCCCGAGATCCGCGCCCAGGCGCTTCAACTGCTCGATGGCCGCAGGCCTTTGGACGTCCGCGGGCACCAGATACGGCTGGCGGCCCTGGCTCTTGAGACGTTTCGCCAGCTTGGCCGCGGTGGTGGTCTTACCGGAGCCCTGCAGGCCCACCAGCATCAGGGCCACCGGCGGCTTGCCGCTCAGATCCAGCCGGGGCGACTCGCCGCCCAACAGCGCGGTGAGCTCCTCGTGCACGATCTTGATGACCTGCTGAGCCGGGGTGAGGGACCGCATCACCTCTTCCCCGACGGCCCGCTCCCTGATGCGCTCGATAAAGGCCTTGGTGACCTTATAATTGACGTCGGCCTCCAAGAGCGCCAGGCGCACTTCGCGCAACGCCTCCCCAACCTGGGCCTCGTTGAGCTTGCCCCGGCCTTTCAGCTTTTTGAAGACCGCATTTAATTTGTCGGATAAGCGATCAAACATATGAGAACCGGTTTTCTGTTTTCAGTTTTCAGTTTTCGGTTAAAAGCTTGTCATTCTGAGCCGAGTAAGCGGCGAAGCTAACTGTGTAGGGTGGGCACGGCCTCCCATTTTTCAGCTATCAGCGGCCAGCTTTTCTTTTCTCGTTCCCAAGCTCCAGCTTGGGAACGACATTTTCCGCCCAAGCTCTGCTTGGGCACCGACTGACGGCGTGCCGTGCGCCCAGCTATCTCCCAGATGCTAATTTGTACCCTTGTTATAGCAGAAAACCGAAAACTAAAAACCGAAAACTATCCTTTAATCACTCCCAACGGCTTCAGCTTGGCCACCTTCTTGGCAATCCCGGCCCCGTGTACCACGTCCACTACGTTGGCCACATCCTTATAGGCCTCCGAAATCTCTTCATCGATGGTGGCCCGGCCCGCGCCCCGGACGATAATGCCCTGGGCCGCCAACTCCTGGATGATGGACCGTCCCCGGGCCACCTTCTTGGCCTGGTGCCGGCTCATCTTGCGGCCCGCGCCGTGGCAGGTGCTGCCGTAAGTTTCGGTAAGCGCCTGCTGCGTCCCCACCAACACAAACGAGTACCGCCCCATGTCCCCGGGGATGAGCACCGGCTGCCCGGTCTCCCGGTAGGCCTCGGGCACCTCCGGGTGATGCGGCGGGAAGGCCCGGGTCGCGCCCTTGCGGTGGATGCACAGCTTCCGGGGCCTGCCGTCCACGGTATGGGTCTCGAGCTTGGCGATGTTGTGGGCCACGTCGTAAACCAGGTCCAGACCCAGGTCCCGGGGCCCCATCTTGAAGACCCGCTCGAAACTCTGCCGCACCCAATGGGTGATCAACTGCCGGTTGGCAAACGCGAAATTGGCCGCCCCGGCCATGGCCGCCAGGTAATTCTTGCCTTCCGGCGAGGTCAGCGGCGCGCAGCAAAGCTGCCGGTCCGGCAGTTCGATGCCGTACTTGGCGCTGGCCTTGAGCATCACCTTGATATAGTCTTCGCACACCTGGTGGCCCAGACCACGGGAACCGGTGTGCACGATGGCCGTCACCTGGTCCTGGAACAGCCCCAGTTTGGCTGCCAGGGGCGGATCGTAAATTTCACAGACGTGGCCCACTTCGACAAAATGGTTGCCCGACCCCAGAGTGCCCAACTGGTCCTTG
This sequence comes from Desulfobaccales bacterium, assembly GCA_041650575.1. GTDB lineage: Bacteria > Desulfobacterota > Desulfobaccia > Desulfobaccales > 0-14-0-80-60-11 > 0-14-0-80-60-11. The sequence goes on along the minus strand of JBAZKX010000102.1, from coordinate 1,635 downwards.
CCCCGGTTCATGGCGAAGTCGGAGACCAGATCAGGGTCGGCCCCCTCGATCCGGCCGCCGGCCTCGATGTGCGCCAGATCAGAGGCCTCGCCGAAGCCTTGCTGCACCGCCCACCGGGCTCCGTCTCTGAGCACCTTCTTGAAAGCCGAGCCGGTGAGCTTGAAATCCTGCCGCCGGGACCCCACCCCGGACGGGATATTGTTGAACAGGGTGTTCACCAGGTCTTCCATGCAGCAGGTAACTTGGTCCCGGTGCAGCTTGGTCCGCAGCAGGCGCACGCCGCAGTTGATGTCGTAGCCCACCCCGCCGGGCGAGACGATGCCGTCCACCGGGTCGAAGGCCGCCACGCCGCCGATGGCGAACCCGTAACCCCAATGGATGTCGGGCATGGCCATGGAAGGCCCCACGATCCCCGGCAGGGTGGCAACGTTGGCCACCTGCTGGAGGCTCTGGTCGTCCTGGATTGACGGCAGCATCTCCCGGGAACAGAAGATGAGCCCCCGGGTGCGCATCTTGCCTTCCCGGGGAATCTCCCAGCGGTAGTCGTCGATTTGCCGCAGCTTCACCATAATACAGTTGCCAGTTGCCGGTGGTTAGGAATCAGTGGCGGTACCCTTACTCCCGAGCCCCGACCAGGCCGCATACTTCACAGATCCAGGACCACCGTGGCCCGCCAGCCGCCGTTGTCCGGCACGATTTCCAGTTGATGAAAGGTCGCCGCCTTGACTGCGGTCTTGGCCGGATGCCGGGCCCCATCGTAAATGTCCCCCTGCACCCGGGCTTCCAGACGCTCGTCGGTCAGGGTCGCCACCTGAAAGTCCCGGCCCAAAAATCCATCGATATCAAAAAGATAAAGCAGGTGGTTGAGCCAGTCAACCAGGAGGGCTTCCCGGTCGCTGGAGGCCACGCTCACCTCCCGGGTTTCCCGGCGCCGCAAAAACCGCACGTCCGTCAGAGTGGCGCTCAAGGCGCGACCCGCATTTTCAAAGAGCCGGGGGAGAGTCTCGCCCCACAGGCGCCAGGCCAGGTCCGCGGTATGCGGCATTTGGCGGTAAGGACGCCGTCCCCGAGGAGAGGCCTCCGCGTGTCTGCCTTTCATAACCAAAATAAGTTAAGAACTTTACAACTTATATCAAGTCCCGTAACGATTCAGCCGCACCCTATTTTTTCCTGGGATCGGCCTGGTCTCTATCGGCCCCGATCACCGGAAATCAGGCTGCGGCCCGCCGCAGCCAGTTACGAGAGTCCCGAGCCGCCTCCGCCCCCAACTCAAAGGCCTGGAGATTCGAGGCTAAAAATTTTTCCTTGGTGCGGGTGCGGATCAGCGCCACCAGGTCCGCGGCCGGAATCGGCAGATAATCGGTGGCCGCCAGGGCCCCCAACAGGACCATGTTCACCGCCAGGGGGCTGCCGGCTTCCCGGGCCAGGGCCCCGGCGTCAAAGGCCAGCAACCCGCCCACCTGCGCGGCCAGGAGCTCGAACATGCGGTCCACCGGCGGGTACTTGGCCTGGCCGATGGCCACGGGATACGGCACGATGGTGGCCGCGTTGGCAATCACCAGGGTCCGGGCATGGCAGCGGTCCAGGGCCCGGAAGGCCTCCAGGGCCTCAAAGGCCAGGACGATGTCGGCTTCG
>JBAZKX010000101.1:0-7348 GCA_041650575.1 Desulfobaccales bacterium | reverse complement strand
CACCGGCAGGGTGATGGCGATGGCGGCCACGTTCATGATGAAGTTGGTCATACAGAGGACAAAGAAGGCGATGGCCAGGACGAAGACCAGCCAGGGGGCCTTCTGGAACCAGCTTACCCAGCTCACGGCCATCCATTCCGCGGCCTTGGTGTCATAGAGACAGTAGCCGATGGACATGGCCCCGCCGAACAGCAGGATAATATTCCAGGGGATGGTCTCCATGTCCTCCACACTGAGGACGCGGGTGAGGAAAAAGAGCACGGTGGCGACGATCATGATGGCCGCCCGGTCCATATTCTTGAAGAAGGGGATGGGTGAAAAGGATTTCATCATGAACAGGAACAGGACCACGAGCACCATGGCGATAACGAACTTTTCCTTGTTGTTCATGGGTCCCAGTTCTTTTCCCAGGGTGGCCACCCGGTCCCGCAAGCCGTCGATGCGCGGTCTCTCGGGTTTGAAGAAAGTGATCACAATGAGCCAGATGCAGAACACCATGATCGCCCCCAGGGGGAGCATGTACCAGATGAGCGAAAAAAAGCCGATTTCCGTGCCGCCGGTGAACTTCTGGAACATGCCGGCGCCGGCCACCGCCCGGGCTGACCCCAGGAAGGTGATGACCGAACCTGCGCCCGCGGTCCAGGCCATGCCGATGAACAGGCCTTTACCGAACCGGGTGGGCTGGTCGGACTCGCTATACAGGGCGTGGATGGCCACCAGCAGCGGGAAGATGGCCGCGGCCACCGCGGTGTGGGCCATGAGCAGGGTCATGCCGGCGATGATGAGAAAGGTGCCCAGGAGGATAAAATTGGTGTTCTCCCCCACAATGTTCAGCATCTTGTAGGCCATGCGCTTGGTGAGGCCGGAGACCGCGAAGGCCGTGCCCATGACCACGGAACCGAAGATAAACCAAACGGAGGGATCAAAGAAGTCTTTCAGGGCCTGATCAGCCGTACGAATCATAAAGATGGTCTGGAACAGGCCGATGGCGATGGCGGTGGCCCCGATGGGCATCACCTCGAAGATCCACCACACCGCGGCCATGAGAAAGAGGCCGATGGCCATCCGGCCTTGCGGCGGCAGGGGGAAGTGCTTGCCGGAGGGATCTACTGCGTCTCCTAAATCCGACATGAAATAGAAGAGGAAAAATAAGGCCAAACCTAGGGAAATAAAGATGATGCGCCTCCAATCGATGGCGATCTTCTTGGGCGCAAGTTTGATTTCTTCGGGCATCTCCGGCAGGCCGGCGCCTACGGGCATTTTTCTAATATCTTCAGCCATGGCAGCTAACTCCTTCTAGGTTAGGGTCCGGGGAAGATTATTCGCCCAGCACCATTTCGGAGATCTCTTTAAAAAGATCGCTCAAGCGCACCATGCCAGCCACCTTGCTGTCCTGGATCACCGGCATCATGCCCACGTTTTCCTTGATCATCAGGAAGATAGCCTTGGAGAGGGGATCGTTGCCCTGCACGGTGACTTTGATGGGACTCATGACTTCGCTCACCGGTTTCTGGGAGGCCTCTTTCAGGCCCGGCCCGAACAGATCACCCATGAGCACCGCCAGGTTGGGGTCGCCCTTGATCAACCCGGTCTCTTGCATAAACCTGGGCTCCAATCCCTTGATGATGTCCCGCAGAGTCAGGATGCCCATAAGCTGGTACTTTTCATCGAACACCAAAACCGCCCGGGGCTCGAATTGGCCTTCGTACTTGATGGCCGTTTCCCGGACGATGGCCATGGCCTGCCGCAAAGAGAACCAATAGGGGATGTGGGGGTAATCCTCCAGGGGGATCATTAAATCCTTCACTTTCTTGTCGTACGGCATGGGAACCTCCATCTCGGTTAATTTTTCCATCCAGAAGAATCAGCGCCCTCTTAGTCAGCCTAAAGAGCGGATATTCGATGCTTAGGTTTTTAGCAACCGGAAGATTAAAACGGGGTTAAAATGGGAGGAAGGCGCATTAAATTTTTGTTAAAATCGTGCATTATTTCACAAGACCTCTGCCGGGCCGGCGCTTCCCCTTGACTTTTGCCAGCCGCTCCATTAGAAATTGAACTACATTTTTGAAAATTTGCGACAGGGCCATTCGGGGAGGATGATATGCCTTACCATAAGAACGCCAAGGATCTGATGATTCCCCTGGAGGATTACCCCCACATCCCCTATTGGTTCACCCTGCGCCAGGCCATGGCCATCATCCGGGAAGCGACGGTAAAGTTTGAAGCCGTTTTCGAACCCCGGGCGGTCCTGGTGTTCGATGAAAAGTACCAGCTTATGGGGATCGTGACCCTGCGGGATATCATCACGGGCCTGGAACCCAAATTTCTTCAGGAAACCGGCCTCATCAAGATGGACCCCAGCCTGACGGTCTTGATGGGAGACTTCTTCGGCCCCAAAATGAAGGAACAGTCCCACAGGCCGGTGAGCGAAGTCATGAAACCCATCAAGGTCACCGTCAACGCCGAGGATCCCATCACCAAGCCCCTGTATTTCATGATCAAGGAAAACGTCAGTCTGATCCCGGTGATGCAAGGCGGCAAGGTGGCGGGCATGCTCCGGTTAAGCGACCTGTTCGGCGAAGTCTCCAAGATCGTCTTGGGCGACTAGATTCAGCTCCTTCCCGGGTTCAGCCGGGGCGGTCTCGGGGGCGGCGCGGTTACCCGAGGTATTTAGAGGCGACGCGCCCCGCGCCACCCTCGCCGGCCGGGCCGCCGGCTTGACTGCGTACTCTAACTTGGCTTAAAATTTCATAAAAGCGGTTCATCCCATCTCTCCAGAACCCCGGAGGACCTTCCCCTGAAACGCGTCTGGCAACGCTTCATGAAACCGGGCCGGGAACGCAATACCCAGGCGGCCTTAGCGGAAAAATACGCTAATTTCCAAAAGTTGTTGGCCGCCAACAATGCGGTGTTGAGCCTGATGACCGACATGGAGGAGAAGCTGTCAGGGGATTTTCTCTTTGACCTCCAGTATATCCGGGCCAGCGTCAGCCAGCTTACCCAGGAGACCGCCACCCTGGTGGAGGCCCTGAATAACCTGGGAGACCACCGCTACCAGGGTCTAATCGAGGCCTGTCGCCGCATCAGCGTAGAGGTGGAAGACGTTTTAAACCGGCGGCGCGAAATTCCCCCGGCTCCTCTGACCATGGCTTTTGATCAGATCTACCTGGAGATGGCGGAAATGGTGGGGGGCAAAAACGCCAACCTGGGAGAGGTGAGAAACCGGGTGCATCTGCCGGTGCCGCCCGGTTTTGCCATTTCGACGTATGCCTACAAGCTCTTTCTGGATCACAATCAATTGGCGACGCGCATCCCCGATCTCCTGGGAGGCTGGCGGATTGATGACCTGGACAGCCTGGCTCAGGTCAGCGAGAAATTGAAAGCCATGGTGAACCAGGCCCAGGTCCCCCCGGAACTGGAAGCGGCCATCCAGGCGGCTTATGAAGAATTATGTCTCCAGGATCAACAACGCCCCCTGGTCGCCATGCGTTCCAGCGCTGTAGGGGAAGACCTGACCCTCACCTTTGCCGGCCAATACGCCACCTATCTCAATATCCCTCCCGATGAACTGGCCAACCGCTATAAGGACATTGTGGCCAGCTTATTTACGCCGCGAGCCTTGTTTTACTATAAAAACAAAGGCTTCAAAGAGGAGGAGATGGCCATGGGCGTGGCCGTGCTGCCCATGATTAACGCCAGGGCCAGCGGGGTCCTCTTCACCAGGCAACCGGAAGCCGCGGATCAGGAGGCGCTGCTGATCAACGCGGTATGGGGCCTGGGCAAATATGCGGTGGGCGGAGTGATCAATCCCGATCATTACCTGGTTTCGTACCAGCCTCCGGGAGAGGTCATTGAACAGCGCCTCCCGTCCAAAAAGGTGATGCTGGTGAACGTGGCCGGGGGCGGGGTGCAGGAGGCGCCGGTGCCGAAGGAACTAGTCAACGCCCCCTGCCTGAATCAGGCTCATTTGCAGCAGTTGGCCCGGTGGGCGGCCACCCTGGAGGCGCATTATCAGCGGCCCCAGGACGTGGAGTGGGCCCTGGACTTTGAAGACCGGCTCTGGTGTCTGCAAAGCCGGCCCCTGCAATTGCCGGCCAAGCGGAGCGCCGAGCCCAAGGCGAGGACTCTGAAACAATACCCCGTGCTGCTGGACCAGGGGAGCATCGCCTGCCGGGGGGTGGGAGCCGGTCCGGTGGTCCTGGTGCGGCGGGATGAGGATCTCAGAAATTTCCCGGCCGGCGGGGTCCTGGTGGCCAGGCACACTTCCCCCAAGTATGTGACGGTTATGCCCCAGGCCGCGGCCATCATCACCGACGCCGGCAGCCCCACCGGCCACATGGCGCTATTGGCCCGGGAATTTCAGGTGCCCACCCTCCTCAACACCGGCATCGCCACCCAGATCCTCAAGCCCGGCCAGGAAGTGACCGTGGATGCCAATTTCAGCAACGTCTATGCCGGCATCCTGGCCGAACTGCTGGAGCCCCGCCGCGCCAAGACGAATGATCTGGCCGACAGCCCGGTGTTCCGCACCCTCGAAGCCGTCCTGAAAAAGGTGATCCCCCTCAATCTCATTAATCCGCAAAGCGAAACTTTTACGCCGGCCGGCTGCCGCACCATTCATGACCTCGTGCGCTTCGCCCATGAATTTTCCATGCGGGAGATGTTCAAACTGACGGAAAACGAAGTCCAGGGCGGCGGCGAGGTAGTGGACCTGGAATCAGACCTGCCCTTTAAGGTCTGTATCCTGGACCTCGGCGGCGGTTTGAAACGGGGTTGGAAGCGCAAAGTCCGGCCCGAGCAAATTACTTCCCTGCCCTTCAAAGCCTTTTGGCAGGGACTCATCGCCATGCGTTGGCCTAAGGGCAAACCCGCCGGGGCCCAAAGCCTGAGTTCGGTGTTTGTCAAAAGTGAAGAGGAGGTGGCCCAGGGCGCCGCTCCCTACCGGGATCAGAGCTATGTGGTGCTCTCTGAGAATTACATGAACTTCAGCATTCGCCTGGGATATCATCTGTCCACGGTGGAGGCTTATGTCAGCGACCAGATCAACGACAACTATATCACCTTTACCTTCCGGGGCGGCGGTTCGACCCCGGAACGCCGGGAGCGCCGGGCCAGGTTGATCGAAGCCATCATCGACCGGATGGATCTCAACTATCAGCGCAAGGGGGACACCATTGAGGCGAGATTGGCCAAATACCCCCCGGAGCAAATGGCGCAACGGCTGATCCTGTTCGGCAAGCTCACCCTCTATACCAAGCAGCTGGACATGGTGCTGTTTTCCGAAGGCATCGTGGACTGGTACATCAAGGATTTCATCCGGGAGCATATCGAGACTTCAAAAGGAAAATAGAGGCACGTAAGCCGAACAGCGATTATTTCGCCCTTTATGCTTGGCCCTGCACCAGACCTGCCATCCAGATCAAATCTACCTGTATCGCGTCCTGCCTGAGCGTCTGTCGGGGCAGGTTAGTGGTGGCCGGATAACCACACCTCTCCCGCTGGGAAGTCAACCAGCCTGGCTTGATTCCTGTCCCAGCCTCTCCCCCCCTGTGGACCTTTTTGGTTTGAAATTGTGCTTATAAATAGAGTATATAAGATTAGTTCTATACAGAACTTATGGTATAAATTATTATTGCCGATATACCGATATATCCCTAACTCTTAAGGTTAAAGATGAAAGAGGAATTATCTCAGAGCCATTTAAATCAGATCCTTCTCGACCACATGCCTTGCGTAGCCCTCCTGCTGCGGCCGTCAACCCGGGAGATCGTGGCCTCCAACCGGGCCGCCGTTAAAGTCGGGGCCGTTCCGGGAACACAATGTTTTGCTACTTGGGGACAGCGCAACACTCCCTGCCCGTGGTGTCTTGCTCCGACCCTGTGGGAAACCGGGAAGCCGCAGCACCTGGAAGTCGAAGCCGATGGGGTCCGCTGGGACGCGCATTGGATACCGATAGGACCGGATTTATATCTGCACTATGCCTTTAATATCAGCGACCGTCAGCGGACCGAGGAGCAGTTATCTAAGAATCATCAGCAGTTACAGGAGACAGCCCAGCAGCTCGAACAATCCAGGAACATGCTGCAATTGATTATAGAATCGATACCCGTCCGGGTCTTCTGGAAAGACCGGAATCTCCGCTACTTGGGCTGTAATAGTCTGTTCGCTCGTGATGCAGGCTTCAGCCAGCCGGAGGAACTTTTGGGCAAGAACGATTTTGCCATGGCCTGGAGGGAACAAGCTGAGTTATACGGGGCTGATGACCGGCAAGTCATGGAGTCCGGACACCCCAAGATGAACATTATCGAGCCGCAAACCACCCCTGCAGGTGGCAAGATCTGGCTGAATACCAGCAAAGTGCCGCTGCAAATGCCCAACAGGGAGATCGTTGGGGTCCTGGGGGTCTATGAAGATTTTACCGAGCGCAAGCAGGCCGAGCAGGCCCTGCTGGAATCTGAGCAGAAACTTGCCAACATCATCGATTTTCTGCCTGACGCAACCCTGGTAATTGATAATGAAGGGAAGGTCATTGCCTGGAACAAGGCTATAGAAGAGATGACCGGGATCAAAGCCAAGGATATGGTGGCGAAGGGCAATTACGAATATGCCCTGCCGTTTTATGGAAAACGGCGGCCTATTCTTATTGACCTGGTTCTCCATCCCCAAGCAGAGATTGCGGATTATACCGAGGTCAAGGACGAAGGCCTGACTCTTTCAGGGGTGGCCTATTTTCCCAATTTCCGGGGGAAAGAGACCTACCTTTTCGGTAAGGCCAGTTCCTTGCTTGACTCCCAGGGAAATATTGTCGGGTCCATTGAGTCAATCCGCGATATCACCGTCAATAAGAGAGATGAAGCAGAACGTTCGAGACTTGGTAAGCTGGAAGCCATAGGCACTCTGGCCGGCGGCATTGCCCACGACTTTAATAACATCTTGACCGCCATAGTAGGCAACATCAGCCTGGCAATGCTGGATCAAAAGATGGGTGTTCAAGGCCGCGAGCGCTTAAGCGAGGCAGAAAAAGCCTGCCATCAGGCCCAGAATTTATCCAGGCAGTTACTTACCTTCGCCAAGGGTGGCGCGCCCATTAAGGAGCTGATCTCCCTTGAAAATCTTATTGCCGAATCCGCATCTCTGGCCTGCCGGGGCTCCCAAGTGCGTTGCGAGTATGCCTTTGCCGAAGATTTAAAGGCCATCGAAGGAGACCCGGGGCAAATTAGCCAAGTCATCCAGAATCTCATTCTGAACGCCATCCAGGCCATGCCCAATGGCGGCACTATTAAAATTCAAGGGAATAACTTGAAGGTCGGAAAGCCTGGCCACCTCCCACTGGAGCTCGGCAATTATG
>JBAZKX010000100.1:0-7363 GCA_041650575.1 Desulfobaccales bacterium | reverse complement strand
CCCCGGGGGGCGGGGACGGGTAGGAGCGGCGGTTCGGTGCCGATTGCGGGCGGGGTGGTGGTGGTTCTGACCCGGCTGAACCGCATCCTGGAGATCAGCAAAGACGACCTGGTGGCGGTTCCCCTCGTTCCCAAGTTGCACTTGGGAACGAAAATGGTTTTGCCAAGCTTGGCTTGGTGGTAAATGCGCTCGCACAAGACATGTAGCCATTGATCTTTTCTTTTCTGGATTTTTCTCCCTTGTTATGGGACTAAGGGAGTAGGTGGGATAACCTCCCGCTTGGGCCTCAATAGGCGCAAAGAGATGATCACTGTTCCGCAAGGCCTCGCTTCTCATGAGGAATGTTCTGTAAATTAAAGGGGTTATCAGTTAAACGCCTCTGACACTTAGCGGTGCTGAAGCGGCACAATCTCGCCATATTCAGGGGCTGGTGAAACGCCCGGACTGCCGATTGTCCCATCCTCACCACCTTAAATAGGTTAAATTAACACATATGGCGGGATGCGCTGCGCTTTCCCGCCCTACGGTTGAAAATGCAAGCAATGCGAGAATCGATATTTAAAGAACTCGCCGCCATCGTCGGGTCGGAGCATATCCTCACCTCCCCGGAGGAGCGGTGGTGTTATGCTTATGACGCCACGGACCGGGCGGCGATGCCTGAAGCGGTGGTCTTTCCGGGGTCGGCGGCGGAGGTGGCGGCCATCGTGCGGCTGGCCAATGCGCATCGGTTTGCCGTGGTGCCCCGGGGGGCGGGGACGGGTAGGAGCGGCGGTTCGGTGCCGATTGCGGGCGGGGTGGTGGTGGTTCTGACCCGGCTGAACCGCATCCTGGAGATCAGCAAAGACGACCTGGTGGCGGTGGTGGAGCCCGGGGTCATCCTGGGGCGGCTCAAGGCCGCGGTGGAGGCCGAGGGTTTATATTATCCTCCGGACCCGGCCAGCGCCGAGTTTTGCACCATCGGGGGGAATGTGGCGGAGTGCGCCGGGGGCGCGGTGGCAGTGCAGTACGGGGTCACCCGGGATTACGTCCTGGGCCTCGAGGTGGTGCTGCCCACCGGGGAGCTCATCGCGGCCGGGACCCGCACCATGAAAGGGGTGGTGGGCTATGACCTGACCCGGCTGTTTTTGGGGTCCGAAGGCACCCTGGGGATCATCACCCGCATCACCTTGCGCCTGGTGTCCAAACCCCCGGCCCGGCAGACCCTGGCCGCGGGATTCGACACCATGGAGGCCGCGGCCGCGACCGTCAGCCTGATCTTAAGATCGGGCCTGGCCCCCACCGCCCTGGAATTCATGGACCACGTGACGCTGGGCTGCGTCAAGGAGATGCTGCCCTTTGCACTGCCGGCGGGCACCGCGGCCCTGCTGCTCATTGCGGTGGACGGCCAGCCTCAGGACGTGGCGGAACGGGTAGGCCGCATCGCGCAGTGCTGCCGGGACCAGGGGGCCAGTCCGGTATTGGAGTCCAGGACCCCGGAGGAGGCGGAAGGGCTCTGGCGGGCCAGGAAAGTGGTGTCGCCGGCGCTCTTGAAGGTGAAGCCCCACAAGGTGAGCGAAGACGTGGTCGTCCCTTTGGGGTCTATTCCCGCGTTGATTAGCGCCTTACAGGACATTGCCCGCCGCCGGAGCCTGATCATCCCCAGTTACGGCCATGCCGGAGACGGCAATATTCATGTCAACATCCTCTACGACCAGCAGGTGGAGCGGGAACGGCAGGCGGTGCCCCTGGCGGTGGAGGATCTTTTCACTATGGTGCGGAAACTGAACGGCACCCTGTCCGGGGAGCATGGCATCGGGCTCACCAAGGCCCCCTATCTGGGGATGGAGCTGTCGCCCGCGGCCCTGGCGCTGCAGCGGCGGCTCAAGGCGGCCTTTGATCCGCTGAACATCATGAATCCGGGGAAGATTTTTCCCGGGCCGCCCTCCGGCGCAGCAGCCCCTTGACAATAACCGGCTTCTTACGGTAGTATTGAATCTCAGGGAATTTTTAATGCTTGACAAAAATTTCACAATGACATACGTTTGAAAACTAAAAACCCGGCGATTAAAATATCGAAGGAGGATATCTCTGCATGGCCACCGTGGAATTCAAAGGCAAAACCTTTACCGTAGACGAAGACGGCTTTCTGGAAAATCTGGATCAGTGGAATGAAGAGTGGGTGGATTACGTCAAGGAATCCGAGGGCATCGCTGAGCTGAACGATGAGCATTGGAAAGTCATCAACATGCTCCAGGATTACTACAAGAAGAACGGCATTGCCCCCATGGTCCGGATCCTTTCCAAGGTAACCGGCTACAAACTGAAACATATTTACGAGCTGTTCCCCTCAGGACCGGGCAAAGGCGCCTGTAAGATGGCCGGGTTGGCGAAACCCACCGGTTGCGTCTAAAGCGTTCTTCCGCGTCTCTTTACTCCAAGCGACAGGCGAAGCAGACTCCCTCTTCGGGAGGGAGTCTGCTTCTTATGCTTGCCACCCGTTGAGCACACCAGAATTCCGTTGACTTTTGGCTCTCTCCCCTTTACAGTTCCTTAAGGCAAGTTCTTGACCATCGCTTGTTATCGAAGCTCTTCCCGGGCATGAAACATGCCGCAGGAAGGCTTTGTCTATTCACCCTCACTCCTGGGATCAGGGGTGCGGTTCCAGAGGAGTACGAACATGACGCGGCCCATTCAAAAGGTATTATTCATCGAACCCCGGTCTCCCCGGGAGCACATTTTCAGCCGGGTGGCTATCCCCCGGTTGGGGTCGCTATTGTTGGGCACCATCCTGAAGCAACAGGGCATGGCAGTCAAGGTGGTGATTGAAGAAGTATCCGCCCCGGATTACTCCACCCTGGATTTTCAACCGGATTTGGTATGCATTTCCAGTATCTCCTCCACCGCGCCCCGGGCTTACGAGCTGGCGGACTTCTATCGCCAGCAGGGCCTGCCGGTGGTCCTGGGCGGCGCCCACCCCAGTTTTCTGCCCCTGGAGGGGTTGGAGCACGCCGACTACGTGGTTTGCGGCGAGGGCGACGAGGCCTTGCTGGAACTGGTCGACGCCCTGGCCAACGACGGCAACCTGGCGGAGATTCCTAATCTCTGCTACCGGGACGGCGACACCATCCGCCAAAACCCCTGGCGGCCGTTCCTGGGGGATCTGGATTCCCTACCCATCCCCGATTACGGCCTGATTCACGGCTGGAAAGCCCGGAATAAGCGGGGCGTCGTGTCCATCGCCACCTCCCGGGGCTGCCCCTTCAACTGCAGCTTCTGTTCGGTGATCCTCCTTTTCGGGCGCAAGCACCGGGTCCATTCCATCGACCGGGTGATCGAAGAAATCCGGCAGAACGGTTTGCAGAGCCGCCACATCTTTTTCTGCGACGACAACTTCACCGCGGACCGCCAGCGCACCAAGGATTTGTGCGAGCGCATCATCGCGGAAGGTCTGAAGATCGAATGGAGCGCCCAGGTGCGGGTGGAATCCGCCAAGGACCCCGAACTCCTGGAGCTCATGGCCAGGTCCGGCTGCTACATCGTGTTCGTGGGGCTGGAATCCATCAACCCCGCCACCTTGAAGGCCTACAACAAGTCGCAGACGGTGGAAGGCATCAAGGACTGCGTCACCAATTTCCATAGCCATGGCATCAATGTGCACGGCATGTTCGTGTTCGGCTCCGAAGAGGACCACTACCAGGTGATCCGGGACACGGTGAAGGTTTCCCGCCAACTGGACCTGGACTCCTTGCAGTACCTGATCCTCACCCCGTTGCCCGGCACGCGTTACTACCAGGAGATGGAGGCCCAAAACCGCATTATCTGCCGGGACTGGAGCCAGTACGACGGGCATCACACCGTCTTCCAACCACGGCAGTTCACGCCCTATGAACTACAGATGGAAACCACCCGGGCCATGAAGAAATTTTATAGCTGGACCTCGGTGATTAAGCGCCTCATTGCCCGGGACCTGTTTTTCGCCAAAATGAAGGCGTACGGGCGCATTATCCTGTGGAAGGCCACCCTGAAACGCAACAATTATTTCCAGCAACTCCAGGAGCGCCTCTTTACCCGGGCGCAACAATGGCGCCAGTGGCTGCCCCAGAAAGGCCGCAATCCCCGGGTGGGGATTCCCGGGGACGTTTGGAACCTGTGCACCTGGGAGACCGGCCCCAAGGAATTTCTCGTCAAGTTCCTGGAACGCCTGGGAGTTGAAGTAGTTCAGGAAACCAGCCAGGAGAAGCCCGAGAGCGCCAGTGTGCCGGCGGTGCAACTGGTCCGGAGCGAAATCGCCCGGTTGCAGGAGCAGGCCGACCTCATCCTGGTGCCGTTATGGCAGGGTCTGGGGGAAGCGGCCCAGAAAATCAAAGACCTGCACCAGGAGTTCACCCAGGAGACCATGGCCCGGCTGCTGGCCGTGGAATTCAGCCGGGAGTCCTTCTATAACGCCTGCATGGAGTTGGGCCTGTGCTTCCATACGCGCCTCAGGCTGATCCGCCGAGTCTATTTCCAGACTCTGGCCGAAGTGGGGACACCGGTTTAAGGCCGTTTTCGGTTTTTAGCAAAATAAATTAAGCGGGGCCGACGCGGCCCCGCCCATCCCCGCCAGCCGTCCTTGCCGATTTCAGGGGAGGACGGCTTTTGTTTGGACTTCCATCCGGCGAATCGTTCTCCATCAGCCCCGGGCCTGTTGGTGCTGCGAGTTCCTGCCCCGTTTATTGCAGCATAAAGAAGACCTTCTTAAATATAATCCACCAAAATTTTAATTTAATTAAAATTTACTGGACATTTCCTCTCCAAATATGCTTAGGTTGGAACCTGGGTAATGTGAGTAAACGCGCGCCTAGGCGCGGAAGAATAGCCTAAGGAGTGCTCTCAAGATGGGGAAAGCCGGGTTGCCTGGGAAAGTGACCTGGTTTGCCCCTTCCCTTCGAACCCCTTTTAGAGGGGCGACGCCATCCAGCCAGTGCTTACCTGCAGTAACCGGGATCCAGCGCCTAACCGGACCGCCCCAGGCCCGCGGGGCTGACCGGAGCCCGGTTTTCAAAAGCTTCCCTTGTTGTTTTAGGCATAATGTGGCTTTCTTTGGCTCCGGTCCGGGCAGACAAGGAAGGTTGACGGCCGGCCATCCCAATCAACCATCTTTAACGGAGGGAAAGGTAATGCAAAGGGAAATGGAACGCGGGCACAGAAAAGGGGGGCTGGCCTTAGCCTTCCTGGCATTAACCATGGGGTTTTTGCTCCTGTCCGGCCCGGCACTGGCAGTGGACAAAACCTGGATTGCCAACAACGGCTGGTGGAACACCATCGGCAATTGGACCCCGAGCGGCGTACCCGGCAATGGGGACAATGTCTTTTTGACTCAAGGCGGCACCGCTAGTAAGGTCGTGTCTTACCGGAATAGCGCCTCCTCCGGACCGTTTTTAAACAATTTGACCATAGACGCCACCGGCACCGGGAACATGACCCTGAACCAGGGGGGCGGGGGCAATTCGTACCTGCTGTCGTCCGTGAATGAATACGTCGGCTATAACGGCAAGGGCACCCACCTTCAGTATCTGGGAACCAATAACCTGAATAGCCTCTACCTGGGCTATAACCCCGGCAGCAACGGCACCTATACGCTGGGCGACGGCGCCATCAATGCGTCCAACGCATATCTAGCCAACATGCCCGGCACTACCGGCACCTTTACACAAAGCGGCGGGACCTTTACTGTACAAACGTTAAATATCGGCGGCGGATCCGACACCAACGGCACTTATAATCTGGGGGGAGGCATCCTGCTGGGGCCGACCATCAATCTCAATACCGGCGGCACCTTCAACCAGACCGGCGGCATCCTGTGGAGCAATAATTTCAACCAGTTCGGTGGCACGGTGACCGGTACCCTGGCGATTGAAGGGGCTTATAATTACAATTCCGGCGTCTTCGATGGCCGTCTGGTGAATGGCGGCAGCGCTTCTTTCAATGCCGACTTCACCGCGGGCAACGGCGTGGAAAACCGGGGAACGATTAACATCATGCCGGGCTCCATGCCCACCAACAATTGGCGCAACATGACCTTCAACGGCGCGGGCCTGTTAAATAAGGCGGTTTTCAATATGACGAGCGGGGCGCTGTCCGGGAACGGCCCCCTGGTCAATGACGCCTGGATGAACCTTAACCACGTGACCTTCTGGGGCCATAGCGCGTTCACCAATAACGGCATTTTGCAGGTAACCAATAACGCGAATTTTGAAACCGGGTACGGCAGCACTTTCGTCAACAACGGCGAACTCCGGCTGATCTTTGTCACCCCCACCGGCACCATGCCGCCCCAGTATATGCCCATGGCGGACCTGGGTTTGCCCGGCGATAGCAGCCTCGAAAACAACGGGCTCATTAACCTGAACGGCCAAATCATCCACGACGGCACCCTGAAAAACAATGCTGCCGGGATTATCAACGGCAACGGCTACATCCTCTCCGACCTCGTCAACTCCGGCGTAATCAATATGGGCGGCGGCGTCCTCAACATCGACAAGGCCTTTAACAACACCGGCACCATCAACCTCAACGGCACCCTCTTCGGCGGCACCATCACCAACACCGGCACGATTGAAGGGGGCTCCGCCACGGTGAACAATAACATCGTCAACCACGGTGATGTGGCGGTTGGTGGAGGCAAGGTGACGCTGACCGGGACGCTGACCAACGCCAGCGACGGCAAGCTCTTCGTGCGCACTGAATCCAAGATGCTTATCAACCAGGGGCTGGCCGTGAATGACGGGTTAATCAGCGCCACCGAAGCCAATTTTGACAACAACAACCACACCCTGACCAACAACGGCATTATCTCGACTCGGGATACCTTATTCAGCACCGGCGGCCTCATCAACAACAACGGCGGGAAGGTCTATTTCGGCGGAACTGGAAATGGAGATGGGAACCGCATAACGGGCGACGTCACCAACAACAGCGGCGGGATGCTCGTGGTGCAATACGCTCCGGCCATGTTTCTCGGCAACATCACTAACAATGAAGGCGGCACCTTCAAAGTCACCGACACCCACTATACCTGTCTGGGCACCTATACCAACCACGGCGCATTCATCAGCGACCCGGCGATCAATACCTTCACCGACTTAATCCAGACTGCTAGCGGTTATCTGGTGGGCGGCACCGTGAACGGCGAGCAAGACCAGTTCTTGATCAGCAACGATTTCATCAATCAGAGCCAGCAGAGCACGCTGTGGAACACCGTTGCCGCCTACCTGGCCTTTACCACCGGAACCGACACTCAACACCAGTTCTACCTCCCCGGGGCCGACCTGGGGGGGTCCCGCCACGGGTTTGAAAATAACTTCGCCTGGGGCATCCTGGATGTCACGGGCCAGGAGATCTT
>JBAZKX010000099.1:0-7383 GCA_041650575.1 Desulfobaccales bacterium | reverse complement strand
TGCGGTACCATGAGATGTATCAAAGCCTCAAGAGCCATTGGGGCTACGCCTTTATCAAGGAGTATCACCTGGACCGGGTGGTGCGCTGGGGCTGGACCGCCTATAATTACGCCAATCCGTGGCACTGGGGCCGCAAGGCGGCTTACCACGGGGGCAAAGAAGTGGTGGCCCGCCTGCTCATGGCCCGGATCGCCGACCTGGTGGGCGAAGAGGCGGTGCATATTTACGGCCGGCGGCGGAATGAACCGGACGGCAAGGGGCGCGGCCGCGCCTCAGCCGAGGCGGACCAGCCCTCCGCCTGAGGTGGGCGTCACTCCGACTAGGTCACTTTGAACGGTCTTCGAGAGAACCATGGAGCAATGCCACAACTGGCTGGTGCGGAACCTGGCCGCGCTCTGGTACCGCCTGGATAAGCGGCACCGGCGCATCACCCTGGCCAACCTGGAGTTCGCCTACGGTGCGGCTTTGAGCCCCACGGCCCGGGAGCGCCTGGCCCGGCAGGTCTTCTGCCACTTCGTGCGCTTCGCCTGGGAGATGGTTGAACTTCTGCTGGCCCCGCTGAGCCTGATCAAACGGAAAGTGATCATCGTGGGCGAGGAGCATATGGAGGCGGCCCTGGCCCAGGGGCGAGGCGCCATTGCCATCGCCGCGCATGCGGGCAACTGGGAGTACACCGTCATGGGTTACGGACTCCTGTGCCGGCCCGGGGTGGTGGTGGGCCGGGATCTGGACCAGCCCTGGGCGGCCCGGTTGGCCCGCTATCTCAGGCAACGGGGCGGCAACTTCATGGTGGCTAAACAGAAGGGCATGAAGGGGATTATGGGCCACCTGCGGCACAACCGGCCGGTGGGGATTGTCATCGACCAGAACACCACCACCGCCGGCGGCTTGCTGGTGGACTTTTTCGGCCAGCCGGCCCGGACCACCCCGGTGGTGGCTCTCCTGGCCCGCCGGGGCATCCCGGTTCTGCCTACCTTGTCCCGGCGCCTGTCGGACGGCCGGCACCTCATGGTGATCATGCCGCCCCTGCCCCTGAAAAAAACCTCTGATGCTCAGGCCGATATCCAGCGCCACCTGGAACTTCAGAGCCGGATCATCGAAGCCTGGGTGCGGGCCGAGCCGGCCCAGTGGCTCTGGCTGCACCGGCGCTGGAAGAACCAGTTCCCGGAGATTTATGCCTGAGGGCAGGGGCGGGGGATGGGACAGCAGCAGCGGTTGGTGCCGAGGCAGGTGAAGCTCGGCTGCCAAAAGCGCGGATGGTGCGTGGGACGCACCCTACGAGTCCTAGTCGATGCTAAGCCGATTTTTTCAGAAAACCGAAAAACGCATTTAAGAGGGAATAATGACCAAAGTGGATGACGCTTTCTTTGCCGCGTTCCGGCAACGGGTGGCCGCGCAGGAGATCAGCCGTTTCTTTCATCTGGAGCTGGAAGACGTGGGCCCCGGCCGGGCCAGGGTGAGTATGGTCTGCCGGCCTGAGGTGGCCAACATCATGGAGATGGTGCACGGCTCGGCCATCTTCGCCTTGATTGACGAGGCCTTCCAGGCCGCGGTGAACGGTCACGGCACGGTGGCCGTGGCCCTTAACATGAACTTGACCTTCCATGCCGCGGCGAAGATGGGGGACCGCCTGACGGCCCAAACCCGGGAACTGCACGCCGGCCGCCGCACCGCCACCTATTTCATCGAAGTCACCGACCCCAAAGGGGGTCTCATCGCCTCCTGCCAGGCCCTGGCCTACCGCAAGGATACGCCGTTAGAGTTCGCGTAAGCCTGCGAGCGGCTTGCGATCGAGCAACATGCATTAGGCTTTAAGGTGAGTGCCCGCCGTGTAGGGGGCGCTCTGCCACCATTTGGGCTCGAAAGGCCCGAAAAGCACCCACCGATTCCTGCGCACTCTTCGAATCGCACAGGCGAGACGCCTGTGCCACCAAAAATTTTCAGTGCAGGTGCGATGGTCCGCATAACGCACCCGCGATTCTCCTTGGACAAGGGTGGCACAGGCTTTCCAGCCTTTGCCGGACATGATCGCGGGTGTCCTATCTATTCTCGGGAACTTTTCAAGCCGGACAATTTGATTTCAACTGATGGGGCGGCTGCTCGGCTTGGAGAAACTCCGCATGAGGAGATAAGAGAGGCCGGTGAGCAAGACGGTGACGGCCGCGGTGAGCCCGAAGCTGCCGCGAAACCCGATGCGGCCGATGATGGGCCCCAGGCCCGCGGAACTGACCATCATGCCCAGGTAAATCGAGGAGTTATAGCCTCCCATGGCCAGGCCCCGCAACTCCGGGGGTACGGTTTCGACGGTGAGGGCCGCCACCGAAGTGAAGGCCAGCCCCATGCTGACGCCCATGACCACCGCGCAGAAGATGAATTCGAGCGGGCGCCGGCAAAACCCGTATCCGGCCAGGGACGCGGCGATGCCCAACAGGCCCCACACCACCAGGAGGCTGCGATGCTGCACCCGGTCGCTCAGGTGGCCGAAGGGGAGGCGGGAGAGGGCGTTGAGAATGCCCTGGGCCGCAAAGACCAGGCCGATCTGCCCGTAGGTCAAGCCCTGGGCGTGGGCATGGAGGGGCAGGAAGGTGAGGAAGATGCCCAACCCGAAGCAGCCCCCGGCGGTGGCCAGCCAGGTGCCCAGGAGGGGCAGGTTTTTCGAGACCTCCCGGAGGACGGCCCGGCCCAGGGCGGGCGGGGGAGGGGTGGCGGGCATGACGTGCCGGGCCCGGGGGAGAAAAAAGAACATCCCCCCAAGGGTCGCCAGGATCGTGACCCCGGAGATGGTAAATACCGGCGGGAAGCCCCACCACTCCGCCACCAGGCCTCCGGCGCCGGGGCCCAGGCTCATCCCGGTGTAGATGGCCGTGGTGTACCAGCCGTAAGAACGGCCCAGGTGCGTGGGCGGCGAGATCCCGGCGACATAAGACATGGTGGTGGGACCGAACGCGGCCAGGCCGGCGCCGGAAAGCAGGTAGATCCAGATGAGCTGATGTGGAGTCTGGCTGATCGCGAGCAGGAACGAGGAGAGGGCCAGCATCAGCAGGCCCACCGAGGCCAGGAGCTTCATGCCCAGGCGGTGGACCACCAGCCCCAGCGGCAGCGACAGGGCTCCCGCGCCCAGCAGGAAGGCGGCGTTGATCATACCCACCAGGACCGTATCCGCGCCCAGGGTTTGGGCGTAAAGGGGCACCACCGGAAAGCGCATGTAGGTGCCGAAGTAGCAGCCCAGTACCACCATGCAGCAGATCAACAGCAGGGTAGGGTAGCTGGGGGTGGGGCTGGACTCGGGATTCATAGCGTCGGGTTGGAGGGGAAGGAACTGCGCGATCGGGTAATAGGGCCGGAGGATATCGGGCCGCGGCTCAAGCCGGGCCTGAGGGCCGGGCCGGGGCGGGTCCCCGCCAACGCGTAGACCCGTCCCGGTATTTCTGAGGAGCAGGCTGCCTCATCCGGTCCGCTGCATTTCGGACACCTTGGTCTTGAGGCGCCGCACCAGTTCGGCGTAGGAGGATTCATGGATAATGCGGCGGAACTGGGACTGGTAGTTGCTGACCAGGCTGACGCCCTCGATCACCACGTCATAGACTCTCCAGGTCCCGCCTTCATTGAGAAGCCGGTAGTTCAAGGGAATCCGGTCGTTGGGCCGCACCACCACGGTGCGCACTTCGGCGTTATTGTTGTTAAGGATCTCGCCGGTGTAGTCAATCTTCACCCGCTGGGCGTACTTTTCGATCTTGTCGGAGTAGGAGGCCTCCAGGAGCTCGGAGAACAACCGCACGAATTCATCCCGCTGGCCGCCGCTTAAGCCGCCCCAGGTAGTTCCCAGGGAACGCTTGGCCATTTCCCGGTAATCAAAGTATGGGTCCACAATGGCCTTGACCATCCGTTGCTTTTGCGACTTTGGATAAGAAGGATTCTTCAGAACATCCAAGGCCTTTTCAATGACTTGCTTGACAATCTCGGTGGGGGGGCCGGCCCAAACCACGGCCGCGCCCGCGACCAACTGCAAGGCCAACCCCAGCATTAAGGTTTTTATCAGTAATCGCTTCATGGTGTACTCCTTTACGCGCCAACCCGGAGTAGTGTCCCGGGAGCCTCGGCCTGATGGCGGCAAGAGCCCTTCACCCCGGTGGTATGGGGGTTTACCGCGTGCATGGCAGAATATAGATACTGCATTTAAAAATATAGCTGAAAATCCCAAAAATCAAAGGGCCTTCTTTCTCTAAGCCTGACCGGGTTGCGGCCCGCGAGTGTACTGTTCTCCTGATAGCCGGTTTCACACCTTGCCATGGATGTAGGTGCCGATCAATTCTTCCAGATCGATGCCGGATTCGGTATTGATGATGGTGCCGCCCGCGGTGAGGAGCTTTTCGGAATTGCCCGGGGATAGCTTGACAAATTTATCTCCGATAATCCCCTTGGTGCGGATGGAGGCAATGGCATCGTCGTGAATCCTGAGCCCTTCATGCATTTTCAGGCCGATCCTGGCCTGGAACTGGGAAGTGAGCTGGATAGAGGTTACCCGCCCCACTTCCACCCCCGCCACCTCCACCGCGGCCCCGTTCTTGAGTCCGGAGGCGTTGTCGAAGTTGGCAAAGAGCTGGTAACCCTCGCCATAGACCTCCATTTTGCCCAGATTGATGGCCAGGTAAGCCAGGCAAGCCAGGCCAACCAGAACGAAGATGCCTACGGTCAGCTCCAGATTGGCTCTTTTCATAAGATTATCTAGGCCTCCAAAAAATCGACTTCTCCCCGGATGAAACTCTGGACCACCGGGTCAGGGTGGCTTTGAATCTCCTCGGGTGGGCCGGCGGCGATAATGCGGCCCTTATGGAGCATGGCCACCTGGTGCGCCACCGAAAAGACCTCGGGGATGTCGTGGCTCACCATCAGGGCGGTATAGCCGCTCGCCTCATGAGTCTTGGTAATGAGATGGAAGACGGTGTTGGTCATGGGCGGGTCCAGCCCGGTGACCGGCTCGTCGAAGAACATGATCTCCGGTTCCTGGATCATGGCCCGGGCCAGGGCCACCCGCTTTTTCATGCCGCCGCTCAATTCGTCGGGGAATTTGGTCTCAACTTCTTCCGTCAGGGACATCTGGGCCAGGCGTTCCCGGACCCTGGCCGCGATCTCGTCTTCCGGCAGCCGGGTTTTTTCCCGCAGTGGAAAGGCGATATTTTCAAAGACGCTGAGGGAGTCGAACAGGGCCCCCCCCTGAAACAGCACGGCCAGCCGCCGCCGGAAATCCCGCAGCTTGCGGCCCTTGAACTGCACGATGTCTTCACCGTCCACCAGGATTTGGCCGGAGTCGGGGTGCAGCAGGCCGACGATATGTTTCAAGAGGACGCTTTTGCCCACGCCGCTCTTGCCGATCACCACCGTGATCTTGCCGGTCGGCATCTCCAGGTTGATGCCGTCCAGGACGGTTTGGCCGTGAAAGGTTTTTACCAGGTTGATGATCTGGATCATAGTTTACATGAAGAAGGAAGTGAGCACGTAATCCCAGGCCAGGACCAGCACCGCGGACAGGACCACGGTCTGGTTGGTGGCCTTGCTGACGCCCTCGGCCCCGTGTTCGGTATAATACCCTTTGTAGCAGGCCACTAGGATAATGGTGAGGCCGAACACCAGGGACTTGACGATGCCGCCGTTGATATCCAGGGCCACCACGCTGGCTTTCATGCTGGAGAAATAAGCCCCGGAACTGACCCCCAGGAGGACCACTCCCACCAGGTAGCCGCCCAGGATGCCCACCACGTCGAAGATCGCGGTAAGTAAGGGCACGGCGATGACCCCGGCCAGCAGTTTGGGCATCACCACATATTGCAGGGGATTGACGGCCATGGTGTCCAGGGCGTCCAACTGCTCGGTGATGCGCATGATGCCGATCTCCGCGGTCACCGCGGAGCCGGCCCTGGCCGAGACCATGATGCCGGTGAGCACCGGGCCCATCTCGCGAATCAGGGCCAGCGCCACCGCCGCGCCCAAGGCCCCTTCGGACCCGTACTTCCTCAGGGTATAGTAGCCCTGCAAGGCCGTGACCATGCCCGTAAAAGCGCCGGTGAGCATGACGATCAGGATGGATTTGACGCCGATCTTATAGACTTCCTGCAGCACCCGCCGGGGCCGGAAGGGCGGGGCAAAGGTCAGGCCCAGGCTCTCCAGGAGGAAGATCATCATTCCCCCGGCTTGCCCCACCAAATTTAATGATCGTATGCCCAGTTGACGGATGAGGTTGGCCATGTGGCATCCCAAAAAAGGTTAAAATATACACTTAAAGGAAAATCGGCGAAAAAGCAATACCGAAAGCTCGGAACCATGCCACCCGGACCTCCGGAGCGGCATCCTGGTGGGAACGGCTCGGCTTGCCGGCCAGGCCCGGCACTGAGCGCCGCCTGCCATCCGAGCCTGAGCTCCTGCTTCCCTATGCACTTTTCGGAAAATCCCGCCGAAAGGATAAAATCATTGACGGCCAGATTAACTCTGATTAACATTAAGCCGGGATTGGTAACGGCCAGGTTGGTTACCGGTCGCACCAACCGCGGGAGGGGCGGTCAGGGATGTCCGCCTCCTTCCCATGCTTCCGTCCATGGCCGTTTCCCGGGCGCCGCGGTCAGAATGGCAATAATATCATTAATTAATAACCCTGAGGTCCAGGTCGCCAGGTCTCGGATCCGGAAAGGCTCTCTGAGTAATTAGGTGGAATCGATGCTTGACCTGGCGGCGCACGTCGGTCGCCATCTGGATTAATTTGTGAGGAATAGGAGCTGCCAGTGAAGTACATCGATGAAATTGATATCAAGGGCAAAACCCTTTTTATTCGGGTAGATTTCAACGTCCCCCTGGACCAGAACCTCAATATTACGGACGATACCCGTATCCGGGCCGTGTTGCCCACCATCAACTTTTGTCTCGAGGCTGA
The DNA here is from genome assembly GCA_041650575.1 of Desulfobaccales bacterium. Classification (GTDB taxonomy): domain Bacteria; phylum Desulfobacterota; class Desulfobaccia; order Desulfobaccales; family 0-14-0-80-60-11; genus 0-14-0-80-60-11. The sequence goes on along the minus strand of JBAZKX010000099.1, from coordinate 461 downwards.
TGCCAAAGTCATCCTGGCGTCTCACCTGGGGCGGCCCAAGGGACAGCGGGTGGAAGCGTTCTCCCTGGCGCCGGTGGCCCGGCGGCTGGCTTACCGGTTGCATAAGAAGGTGAATCTGGCGCCCGATTGTATCGGCCCCGAGGTCGATAAGCTCAAAGGCGACATGAAGCCCGGCGACGTTCTCCTCCTGGAAAACCTGCGGTATCATGCTCAGGAGGAGAAAAACGACGCCGACTTCGCCCGGGAATTGATGAAGGGCGTGGACGTCTATGTGGACGACGCCTTTGCGGTGGCCCACCGGGCCCATGCCTCGGTGGAAGCGGTCACCCATTTCGCCCCCATCTGCGTCGGCGGTTTCCTGATGCGGGACGAGGTGCATTATTTTCACCGGGCCATGGAAGACCCGGCCCGGCCCCTGGCGGCCCTGATCGGCGGCGCCAAGATTGTCGGCAAGCTCACGG
>JBAZKX010000098.1:0-7401 GCA_041650575.1 Desulfobaccales bacterium | reverse complement strand
GCCGTTCTCCCGCAGAAGCTTGGCGGTGCCCCCGGTGGATAAAATCTCCACCTGGCGTTCGGCCAGAAATTTGGCGAATTCCACCAACCCGCTCTTGTCGGTGACGCTCATCACGGCCCGGGATATGGGTTTCATGGACATTCCTCCTCTATCAGGATCAATTTTTTTTTTATGAGCTTAGGGGTGAAGGGTGGCACAGGCTTTCCAGCCTGTGCCGAGACACCTGACGGCTGGTGTCCGAGAGTCGGTCGCACCCATCACTATAAAGATCAAATCCAGATATTGATACCAAATTTACGCTCTACCGGAAAGGCCCGCCTATTTTTCTTTCCACCGGGCCGCGTCCTGCGGTAAGATGAATCATGCGCTATGTGATTATCGGGGCCAGCGCCGCGGGATGTGCGGCCGCGGAAACCCTCCGGCGCTATGCCCCTGACGACCCCATCACCGTAATCAGCGAAGAGGCCCGGCCGCTGTACAGCCGGCCTCTGCTCACCTATCTGTTGAGCGGCGAGATTACCCACGCCCAGGTCTGGCTCAAGGGCCTGGACTATTTTAGGGAGCGGGCCTTGGAGCCGATCCTGGGAGAGCCGGTGACCCGGGTGGACCCTGAAGGCCACGCCGTTCACCTCCTCGGGGGCCGGATCCTTTCCTATGACCGCCTGCTTATTGCCTCAGGGGCCCGGCCCCGTCTCTTGGGACTCCTGGGCGAGGACCTCACGGGGGTTTACACCCTGCGCACCCTGGCCGACTGGCAGCGGTTGGAAGCAGGTCTGCCGCCCACCGGTCGAGTCGCGGTGGTAGGGGCGGGGGCGGTGGGTCTAAAAACCGCGGACGCCCTGGCCCGGCGGGGTTTGCAGGTAACCCTGGTGGCTCGGGGGTCTCAGCCCCTGTCCAAAGTCTTGGACCCCACTGCGGCCTCCTTGCTCCATGGGGCCATCACCCGCATGGGGATCGACCTTATCTACCAGTCCTGGCCTGAGGCTATTTGGGGGGAGCACGGACAGGTTAAGGCCCTCACGTTAAACGAAGGCCGGGAGGTTCCCTGCGACGCGGTGCTCTTCTCCGTCGGCGTGGCTCCTAATGTGGAGTTTTTGGCAGGCACCGACTTGGCGACCGCCGAGGGCATCCCGGTGGACCATGGGATGACGAGCATCGATCCCGACATCTTTGCCGCGGGGGACTGCGCCCACCCTCACCACCTCCTTACCGGGAAGCGCGCCGGCTATCACATCTGGCCCGCAGCAGTGGCCCAGGGTCGTATCGCCGGGGCCAACCTGGCCGGCGCGGGCCTTAAATACGACGGGCTTCTGCCTCAAAACAGCCTGTCGCTGCGGGGCTTTCACATCATCACCGGCGGTTTGGGACCCCAGGACACGGACGACTGCGAAATCGTCAGCGAACTCAATCTCAGCCGCGGCCAGTACCGCCGCCTGGCCTATCGAGAGGGCAGACTGGTGGGCCTCATCCTGGTGGGCGCGGTAGCGGACGCGGGGATCTGTTTTCAATTGATGGCCCAACGGACGCCGGTCGTCGAGCCGGTGCAGCCGGGGCGGATGTGGGGATGATATCGGTGGGGCGGCCGTCCCCGGCCGCCACCGCCAACTATGTGGCGGGCGGGCAGAAGCCCGCCCCGCCAGATGTTCTGGAGCACTGAACTATGAAAACCGTCATTGTCCGCCCCGAGCGTTGCGTCGGCTGTCTCCAGTGCCGCCTGGCCTGTGCGGTGGAGCACTCCGCGTCGAAAAGCCTCTATGCCGCCATCTCTGAGGCCACCCGGCCCCAGCCCCGACTGCGCATCTATCCGGGCAGCCGCAACCTGGCCTTTCCCAACAAGTGCCGCCACTGCGACCCGGCCCCCTGCCAGGAGGTCTGCATCGCCGGGGCCATCAAGCGGGACCTCGCCCGGGGCACGGTGGACATCGACCCCCACCGCTGCATCAGTTGCGCCATGTGCGCCATGGCCTGCCCCTTCGGGGTCCTGACCTACGCCCCGGTAACCGCGGCGCCGGAGAAGGCCGCGGTGGCCTTAAAGTGCGATCAATGCCCGGACCGGGAAAAAGTCGGGAAAGTGCCGGCCTGCGTGGCTGCCTGTAAGGTGGGGGCACTGACCTACGGCGACTGGCCCACGGCCCAGGCGGATAAAGGCCGGGCCATCGCCCGGGCCTTCTTTGCCACCCTGCCCCCGGCCGAAGACGCTGCCACCGCGGCGCCGCCGTTGCTCCGCCTCTGGCGGGAGTTGAGCAGCCGCTAGCCGGTGGATAGTTGCCAGTGGTCAGTAAAAAATTTGAGGCCACACCCGCCGTGCCCCTACGGCAAAAGGTAATTACCGGCCCCTAAACGGCTAAGGGCGGACCCGCAGGTCCGCCCCTTCATTTCGGCAATGCTCTAAGCCACGCCCGGTAAACCCGGCGAGCTAGGCGCCCCACGGCTTACTGCTCACCGCTTCCAGCTCACCACTTATTTACCTCAAGAAAATCCGCAGGGCTCCCTGTTTCAGCCGCTTTAGTTCTTCCTCGGCCTGGCGCAGGTTTTTCTGATGGATCGCGTGCCGGATCTTGCCGGCGATTTCATCCAGGGAGAGCGGCTTATAGACGATATCCACCTGCTCCAGATAAAACAGGTGGTGGGTCTGGGCCCGCTGCTGCATCATGATGATAAAGCGGGTGCCGGGATGGCGGGAACGGGCGTTGTCCAGGAGACGCTGATACTCCGGCTGCCGGTGGTCGGCAATGACCAGATCAAAGGGGGCTTCCTCCAGGGCGGCCAGGGCCTCATTCACGGTGTTGACCAGCCGGCAATCCTCAAAGCCCAGGAGCTTGATCACGGAAGACAAAAACGAGCGGCACCATTCCTCCTGATCCACCACCAAGATACGCGCCTGACTGCCCTTTTCTTGGTCATGCATGGAGAGGTCTCCTTAGCAAAGCACTATGTAAATTTACTATTAATTGAACCGGGCTGCAAGACCTGCCAAGATTTTTGCCGGGCTCCGAAGGCTTTTCGGACCCCGGGGAGGCGGTAAGGCCCCACCGGGCCAGGAAGGATGGCGGGAAAACCGTCGGCCTGACACCCGGTTAGCCCGGGATAATGATCTCTTCCTGCGGATTGATGGGGTTCAGGATCAGACCGGTCATCACCTTGGGGTAAAAATAGGTGGATTTGCGCGGCATGATGAGACCGGCCGAGGCGACCTCCTGCACCTGCTCGATGCGGGTCGGGTTGAGGAGAAACGCCAGGCGGGCGTCCCCCCGGCTCACCGCGGCCACGGCTTCGCTGATCTTGCTGGTGTATTTGCAGGTCTCCTGGTCATCCAGGGCCTGGGCGTCGAGACCCAGGACTTTTTCGAAAATCAGGTAGTTCAAGACCGCCACGTCCAGTTGGGCCAGGGCCGGGTGCATCTGCCGGGCCAGCACGCTCTGCCTGACTCCCGGGCGCATGAGCAGCCGCCAGGCCTTGCGGCCGAATCCCAAGAGGATAAACGCGGTCTCCGAAGCCGGGACCTCCGCCAGGCTCTGCTGGAGAAAATCTTCGTAGGCCTCGCCGAATTCCTGGGGCGACGGCAGGGACACGATCTCGAAGTATTCCTTGAGGCGCCCCATGACCCAGGCCTCTTCCAACCGTTTGATCCGGGAGCCCCCCAGGAGGCGGTGGGCCATGAGGATGACCAGGTCCGGGTCGAACATGTTGGACAGGTACATGAGGGTGTAATTGAACGGCGCCTCAGGGGAAGCCGTCGGGTACCGCTGCTTCATCAGCTTCTGATAGTTCAGCGAGGTTTCGTAGCGGTGGTGGCCGTCGGCGATAAAAAGCGGCATCTCCAAAAAGGCCCGGTGCACCCCCTGGATGGTTTCGGCATCGCTGATGCGATAGAGCCTTTGCCTGTAGCCCAGGGTGTCTTCAAAGTCCATCATGGGGGCTTCCGGCCGGTGGCCCTGCAACAGGCTCACCACCCGCCCGGCGGGGTCGGGATAAATGGAGAAGATAGGAGAAAAATTCACCTGAGAGGCCTTGAACAGCTCCAGCCGGTCGGCCTTGGCCGCGGAAAACGTCTGCTCGTGGGGTTTGATGCCGCCGCCGCTCAGCGGCTCCAGGCGCACCAACGCGGCCAGGCCGGCCCGGGGCATGATCCGCCCGGCGTGCTCAAATTCGGTCTCCCAATAATACAGGGCGGGCTCCGGATCCCGCACCAGCACCTCGTCTCGTTCCCATTGGCGGAAGAGCGACCCCGCCCGGGTGTAGCGGTTGGCGAGGCGGTCGTCGCCGGGCCGGGCCTGGGGCAGGATCAGGTGGACCATGTTATTCGGATGCCGGGCCGCGAAGACCTCGCGCTCCTCCGGCTTGATCACATCATAGGGCGGGGTGACCACCTCGGTGAGATCGGGCACCTTGAGCGTATTATAATGAAGCCCTCTGAACGGGGCGATGAAGGCCACCTTATCGGTCCTCCTGAATATACTTGATAACCTTTTAAATTTACCACCTATCAGCTTAGCGTCAATAGTTATTGCCAGAAAATCTGGCCGCCTGCCTTTATCCTTCCCCTTTATCCCAAAAAATTATTGACCGGGGGCAGATCGCAGGTTATATTTTTTGAATCAACTTTTGGATTAATTTTGGATTAAGGGATGGGTTTATGCAGATGACCCCTTTTGCAGGGTAGGGAAGGGGTTAACAAGGTTTCGGGGTAAAACATATTGGGGCGCTAGGCTCCCTTCCTCGTGCTCTCCGAACCATTTGCCGGGGCCCAAGACCTTAGTTTCTCCGGAATGGCGGCATTCCGGAGTCGCGCTGGCCACAGCGCATGGTTTGCCCGCCGGGCATTCCCCGGTGACGCTTTTACCTTGGTGCGAGGAGGACGGACTATTGAAAAAACCGGAGGTTGGCTTTGGACTGCACCTGACCCTCGATGGCTATGGCGGCAGTTATGAGCGACTGACGAACCTGGACGTCATTTACCAGTTCCTGGAAACCTGCCCGGATATGATCCACATGACCAAGATCATGCCCCCATATGTCTTTAAGTATCATGGCAAAGTGCCTGAAGATTGGGGGGTTTCCGGGTTTGTCCTTATTGCTGAAAGCCATATCAGCATTCACACCTTTCCAGACCGAAACTACCTCAGTCTGGATATTTTCTCCTGCAAGGATTTCGATTACCAGCAAGCGGTGGATTATGTCACCGAATTGTTCGGCCTTACACACCACGAAATCAATCTCTTGGACCGGGGCCTGGAATTTCCCCGAGAAGTCCGAACCGTGGAGCATATATTGCGCCAGGAGCGGGAACAGATGCGAGGTTAAGCATGGACGAGGCCGATAGTCCTCACCCCAGCTTCCTCCAGCGCTTGCGGCGGCTGTTCTCGCGGCGGATCATCACGCAGCCGGAAGACCTGGAGCGTGAAATCCAGCATATCATCGATGAAGGCGAGGAGCGGGGCCTCATCTCCCGGCAGGAAGGGGAACTCATCGAGAGTATCTTTGAATTCAGAGATACTCTCGTCCGGGAAATCATGGTGCCCCGCCTCGAAATCGTCGGGGTCGACCGCACTACGCCCCTGGAGCGGATCATCCCCACGGTCCTCGAGTCCGGCCATTCCCGCTTGCCCGTCTTCGATGGCGATATCGACCACGTCAAGGGGATCCTGCTCTCCAAAGACCTCCTGGTGTTCTGGCAGAAGGAAACGACCTGGGACCTGGACCGAGTAATCCGTCCCGCCTACTTCATCCCCGAAAGCAAGAAGATCAGCGATCTCCTGCGGGACCTGGTAGAGCGTAAGGCCCAAATCGCCATCGTCATCGACGAGTACGGCGGCACCGCCGGCCTCATCACCCTCGAAGACATCCTCGAAGAGATCGTCGGCGAAATCTATGATGAATACGACCTCCAGGAGCCCCGTCTCGCCCCCCAGGAAGACGGCTCCGTCCTGGTGGACGCCCGCCTCGACGTGGAAGAATTGATGGACCACTTCGATCTGCCCCGCCCCGAAGGCAAGTTCGAATCCGTGGGGGGCCTCTTAATCCACCTCCTGGGCCGCGTGCCCCAAATCAGCGACCGGGTCGAGATCGATAACCTGGAATTGACCGTAATCGCCGCCGACGAACGCCGGGCCAAACAGGTCCAGGCCCGGATGATGCCGGCCGAAGCAGAGCCCGTCGCGAATAGCAAGCCTTAGCGAGCACATAGCCCGTAGCGGGAAAGCGCAGCGCATCCCGCCTTGAGCATTATTCCATATCTAGATTTCCCCCGGCTAAAGAGGTTTAACCCGTGCTCTACAACCACTGCGCCGCAGTAAATGAGGAATTTTGGCGGGACCTGCGTCAGGCCGACCCGGAGGACATTGCCCGGCGCACCGGCGTCCGCCGCAGCCGGAATGTCTTCCGCTTCCCCTTTTTTAACCAGGAAGCCGTGGTGGATTTGGATCAACAACGGGTGTTCCGGGCGGCCGCACCGGAACAGGAACCGGGCTTCCGTCTCTGCCTGATTTCCTTACTTTACCTGCTTTATGTCGATACCGCGGAGCTGGGGCCGCCCCTCAGTCCCCTGGAACTGCCCGGCGCCACCACCTTTTTTCAAAGCCGGGGGCCCCATGCAATTCCCCGCGTCCCCCTGGAAGAGCGCTTCAGCCGGGATCTGGCCGGATTCTTCCAGGTCGGCGCCCTCCTGGGGGCAACAAGGCGCCCCAGCGGTGACGGCGCCCTGGCCTTCCAGGTCTTTCCGAAGCTGCCCGTGGAAGTGATCCTCTGGGAGGCTGACGAGGAATTTTCGGCCCAGGTTTCCTTCACCGTGCCGTCGCATTTGGATCGCTTCTGGCAACTGGACGCGGTGTTGGGCCTCATGGGACTGGTGGTAAAAGAAATGCTCCGGGCAGGAGGACCAGTTGCCGGCTAGTTTATTTCTGGTTCCCAGCCCGTAAGGCGGGAAAGCTCGCAGCTGGTGGCTCGTCGGGCGGGAAAGCGCAGCGCATCCCGCCTTGAGCCCTTCTCATTTCGTTCCCAAGCTCAGCTTGGGAACGAGAAATAGCGCCCGCCCGCCACCTGACCAAGCCGGGCATAGAATGATACCTTTCCAGGATCAAGAAAAATGCATTTCCTGATCCCTGACCCCTGGCCCCTGACCCCTAAAGCGGCTATAATCCCCCCATATGAACAAGCGCACTAGCCTTTCTCGTCTGTTGGCCGCGGTGCTCTCCGGCTTGCTGGTAGCCGCCGCCTTTCCCAAGTGGGACCAGACCTACCTGTTGATCTTCGCCCTGGTGCCGCTCTTCTGGGCCCTGCGAGGTCAATCCAGGCGAGCGGCCTTCTGGCTGGGGTTCATATCGGGGATGGCCCACTATGTGGCGCTGCTCTATTGGATCGTCTATGTCACTCACGTCTTCGGGCGCCTGCCCCTCATCGTCT